>DATLNR010000117.1:0-2224 GCA_035536655.1 Casimicrobiaceae bacterium | reverse complement strand
CAACATCTTTCGCTACGAGGTCGCGACCGGCGCGGTGGCGGCGGTGTCCAACGCGGAGTCCGGCTTTTTCCGGCCGGTTCCACTCGCCGACGGCACGCTGATCGTGCTCGCCTACACGGGCGACGGCTTCGTGCCCGCGGTGATCGATCCGCGGCCGATCGAGGACGTGAGCGCGATCACGTTTCTCGGCGCGCAAGTGGCGGAACGCCATCCGATCGTCAAGACCTGGCAGGTGCCATCGCCCGCGACCGTCGACGAGGAGAAGCTGATCAAGCGCGCGGGCGCCTACGAGCCGATGCGAAATCTTCGCGTGGTGAACGGCTTCCCGGTGCTGCAGGGCTACAAGGACTCGATCGGCATCGGGTATCACGTGAACATCGAAGATCCGATCCGCTTCGCGAGCGTCGGCATGACGGCCGCCGTCACGCCCGACGGCGACCTGACGAAAGACGAGCGCGCGCACTTCGAGATCTTCGCGCGTTACCTCGGATTGCGCGCCGACCTGTCGTGGAACCGATCGGATTTCTACGACCTGTTCGGGCCGACGAAGCGCAGCCGCAAAGGCTATGCGGCAAAACTCGGCTACGACTGGATCATCGTGTTCGACGATCCGCGCAAGCTCACTGCGACGTTCGATGTCGCGTTGTACGGCAAGATCGACACGCTGCCCGATGCGCAGAACGTGCAGACGAACTTCAGCCGCCTCCTGACGGGCGAGGCTGGCATCCACTACACGAACACGCGGCGCTCGATCGGCTCGGTCGAGGACGAGAAAGGCATCGCGACCGGCGCGGCGGTCACCGTCAATCGCGTCAACGGCGAGACGCTCGCGCAGCTTCGCGCCACGTTCGACTACGGCTTCGACCTGCCGCTGCCGAATTCCTCGCTATGGCTGCGGACTGCGGCCGGCGTCGCCAGCGGTGACCGCGACAACACCGTCGCGCCGTTCTATCTCGGCGCGTTCGGCAACAACTACGTCGACAATCGCGAGATCAAGCGTTATCGCGAGTACTACGCCTTTCCGGGATTCGGGCTGAACGAGCTCAGCGGGCTCAGCTTTGCGCGTCAGATGGTCGAATGGAACCTGCCGCCAGTCGTCTTCCAGTCGGTCGGCACGCCGGCGTTCCATCTCACCTGGCTGCGGTCGTCGCTCTTCGCGTCGGCGCTGTGGACCGACCCGGATCGATCGACGTTTCGCAAGGACTATGCGAACGCCGGTGCGCAGTTCGATCTGCGCTTCACGGTCCTGCACTGGTACGACATGACGCTTTCGATCGGGTACGCGGCGGGCTTCACCGGGGGGCGGCGCAGCGGCAGCGAGTGGATGGTGTCCCTGAAAATTCTCTGATTGGTTGACGTGAACGTCGTCGTTCCCGGGCTGGTCGGTTTGTCACCCGTGCTCGCGTTCCTCGCCGCGCTCGTCTGGCTGGACAGCTACAAGCTGGTGTCGCTGCGCGCCGTGCTCGTTGCCGTGGGCTTGGGCTTCGTCGCGGCGCTGGCCGGCTATGCGATCAACGGCGTCGCATTGAACGCGCTCGACATCGAGATGGCGACATTCGCTCGCTACGTCGCGCCGGTCGTCGAGGAGACGCTGAAGGCAGCGATCGTCGTCGCTCTGATCCGCAGCGACCGTGTCGGGTTTCTCGTCGACGCGGCGATCATCGGCTTCGCCGTCGGCGCCGGCTTCGCCATCGTCGAGAACCTCCATTACCAGCGACTCGCGCCGGAGGCGAGCCTCGGCACGTGGATCGTGCGCGGTTTCGGCACGGCGATCATGCACGGCGGCGCGACGGCGATCTTCGCGATGCTGGGGCTGGGGCTCCTCGAGCGCGGCGGCCGCGTGCGCCCGTGGGCCATCCTGCCCGGCCTCGCGCTGGCCGTGGTGCTGCACTCGGCCTTCAACCACTTCTTCCTCTCGCCCAAGCTCTCGACGCTGGGGATCGCGGTGGTGGTGCCGCTCGCGCTCTACGCGGTGTTCCAGTTCAGCGAGAAGGCGGTGGGCAACTGGCTCGGCAAGGGCTTCGACGCCGACACCGAGATGCTGGGGCTCATCAACTCGGGCCGCCTCTCCGATTCGCCGGTCGGGCGCTACCTGCACACGCTGAAGGACCGCTTCGAGGGTCCGGTCGTGGCCGACGTGCTGTGCTACCTGCGCCTCTACACGGAGCTCGCGTTACGCGCAAAGGGGATTTTGATCATGCGCGAGAACGGCTTCGAGGTGCCA
>DATLNR010000116.1:0-16400 GCA_035536655.1 Casimicrobiaceae bacterium | reverse complement strand
AGCGTGTCGTCACGAAGCGCTATTTCCACGGCCTGCTGTCGCAGGCTTCGAACATCCGCCAGCCCCATGCCGTAGGCGGAGAGCACGCCGGCCAGCGGATGGATGAACACGCGCGTCATTCCCAGTGCATCGGCGACGGCGCAGGCGTGCTGCCCGCCGGCGCCACCGAAGCAGCACAGCGTGTATTCGGTGACGTCGTAGCCGCGGGCGACCGAGATGTGCTTGATCGCGTTCGCCATGTTCTCGACTGCGATGCGCAGGAAGCCGTCGGCGATCTCCTCGCAGGAGCGACGGTTTCCCGTGGCGTCCGCGATCTCGTCGGCAAGCGCAGCAAATTTCTGGCGCACGACGTTCGCGTCGAGCGGCGCATCGCCGTCCGGCCCGAAGACCTGCGGAAACAGCGCGGGATCGAGCTTGCCGACCATCACGTTGCAATCGGTCACGGCGAGCGGTCCGCCGCGTCGATATGAGGCAGGTCCCGGGTTGGCGCCCGCCGATAGCGGCCCGACGCGAAATCGCGAGCCGTCGAATGTGCAGATCGAACCGCCGCCGGCCGCGACCGTGTGGATCCGCATCATCGGCGCCCGCAACCGCACACCGGCCACTTCGGTCGCGAACGCGCGCTCGTACTCCCCCGCCCAGTGCGTCACGTCGGTCGACGTGCCGCCCATGTCGAAGCCGATGATCTTGTCGAACCCAGCGAGCCGCGACACTTCGACCGCGCCGACAACGCCGCCCGCAGGCCCGGAAAGAATCGCGTCCTTGCCCTGGAACAGGTGCGCATCGGTCAACCCGCCGGAGCTCTGCATGAACTGCAACCGTGCGTGCGATCGTTTCCCGCGACTGTGCAATTCGCGTTCGACGCGATCGACATAGCGCCTGAGGATGGGCGAAAGATAAGCGTCGACGACGGTCGTGTCGCCACGCGAGACGAGCTTCATCAGCGGCGACACTTCGTGCGATGTCGACACCTGCGTGAAGCCGACGCGGCGCGCAAGCTCGGCGAGCACCTGCTCGTGCGCCGGGAAGCGGTACCCGTGCATCAGCACGATCGCAACGGCACGGATGCCTTCGGCGTGGGCGGCCCGAAGTGCGGCTTCGGCAGCGGGAACGTCGAGCTCTCTCACCATCTCGCCGCGCGCCCCGACGCGCTCGTCGACTTCGATCACGTGCTCGTAAAGAAGCGACGGCAGCTCGATCTTCCGCACGAAGAGCTTCGGCCGATTCTGATAGCCGATGCGCAAGGCATCGGCGAATCCGCGCGTGATGACGAGCGCTGTTCGCTCACCCGTGCGCTCGAGGAGCGCGTTGGTCGCGACCGTCGTGCCCATCTTGACGGCGTCGATCTCCGCGCTCGGGATCGCCGCGCCGGACCTGATGCCGAGCAGGTCGCGGATGCCCTGCACGGCCGCATCGGCGTAGCGTTCGGGGTTCTCCGACAGGAGCTTGTGCGTAACGAGCGTGCCGTCGGGTCGGCGCGCAACGATGTCCGTGAACGTGCCGCCGCGATCGATCCAGAATTGCCAGCCGGGCATCGATAGAATCCGCGTCAATAGAGCTTGGCGGGGAGCCAGAGCGCGATCGATGGTAGCGCCATCAGCACGCCGATCGCTCCGATGTAGAGCAGCACGAACGGCCAGACGCCTGCGAACACGTCGCCGATCGTTCCGCCGTCGCGCCGCATGCCTTGCAACACGTAGAGCACCGTTCCGTCCGGCGGGCTGATCATGGCGATCTCGACTAACATCGTCACGACGACGCCGAACCAGATCGGATCGTAGCCCAGCGCCTTGACGATCGGGAACACGATCGGCACCGTCGTGATCACCATCGCGAAGCCTTCCATGAACGTGCCGAGCGCGAGGTAGAAGCCGACGATCAGGAGCATGATCGCCCACGGCGGAAACGGCAGCCCGCCGACGAATTTCGCGAGCGTCTGCGGCAGGCCGATGCTGGTCAGGATGAAGTTCAGGAGGTACGCGCCGAACAGGATCAGGCCGATCATCGACGTCGTGCGCGCCGTCGACATCGCAGCGTCGTGCATCATCGCGAGCGTGAGCCGTCGCCGCAGCGCGGCGAAGATCATCGCCCCGACGACGCCGAGCGCCGCCGACTCCGTCGCGGTGGCGATGCCGGCGTAGATCGACCCCAACACGAGCAGGATCAGGAGCAGCGTCGGAACCAGATCGACGAGAGCGCGCATCCGCTCTGCCGACGTTGGCGCCGGCGACGTCGCCATGTGCGCCGCAAGACGGCGGCCACGAACGGCGATGTAGACGGTGAACAACGCAACGACGAGCAAGCTCGGACCGATCGCGGCAACATAGAGCTTCCCGACCGACGTCTCGGTGATGAGCCCGTAGATGATGAACGTGATGCCGGGCGGAATCAGGTTGCCGAGGGCCCCACCGGCGGCGAGCGAACCGAGAACGAGCTTCGGATCGTAGCCGGTGTTGCGAAAGGCGGGCAGCGCCACCGATCCTATGGTCGCCGCCGTTGCGACGCTCGATCCGGCGATTGCCGAGAACACTGCGCATGACGCGATGTTCGTGTGCAGCAAGCCGCCAGGCAGGCGCCGCAGGAACATGTTCAGCGCGCGATAAAGCTGCTCCGAGAGTCCCGAGCGCAACAGTAATTCACCCATCAGGAGAAACAGCGGAACGGCAACCAGCACGAAGCTCGAGCTCGGTCCCCAGATCATCTGTCCGAGAAAGTTCCAAAACGGCCGGTCGGAGAATGCGTAGCCGGTGATCAACGCGAGCACGCCCAACGCCGCGGCGATATAGATGCCGGCGGCGAAGAACAACAGGAACACACCGACCAGCATCAAGAGCTGCGGAATCGGCAGCGCCACCGTCGTTCCACCGAGCATCGCCGCGATCGTCATCGCGGCGACGAGGACGAGAAGAAAGACGACCGCGATCACGAGCGCGGCGGTGCGACGGCTTGCGCGGCCGCGATGGCCTCGGCCGACTCTTCCTCGTAGCTGCGCGAGGTCACCAGCGCATCGACGTCGGCGACGTTGCCCGCAATCGAGAGCACGATCGCTTCGAGCAGGAGCTCGAGCACGGTGACGAGGAGCATCGCCAAACCGAACGCCCACAACGCCTGCGGCACGACGAGCGGCGTGCGCAGCGCACTCATGTCCGTCGCGCCGAAGTCGAGCGACTCGAGCGCGAGCGCAACGGCACCGTAAGTCGCGTACGCGGCGAAGACCGTCAGCAACGCGAGCGCGGTGACGTGCAAGTAGCGACGCAGACCCAGCGGCACACGGTTGACGAACAGGTCGACGCGCACATGGCTGCGCTCGAAGAGCGTGTGCGCGAGTCCCCACGACATGCCGAACGCAAGCATGTAGCCGGTGACCTCGGTCGTCGACTTCGAGCTGAACCCGAGATAGCGGCGGGCGAGCACGTCGAACGTGATGAACAGCGCGCACGCGAAGAACATCCAGCCGGCTGCCGCGTTCATCGCCGACGCGATGCGGCGCAGTGCACGACGGATGCCGCGAAGCGCGAGCGCGAGCGGCGAAGTGACGCGCTCCCCGCGGCGCTCGCTCGTCATGGCTTCTGGTACTTGACGCCCGTGATTGGTGCGATGCTCTCGTTGAACACGTCGCCGCAGCGCGCGCCGCAGCGTTGCACCCACGCGGGCAGCACCTTGTCCGACAGCAGCTTGCGCACCGTCTCGCGATCGGCATCCGACGGTTGCGACACGCTCATCGGCTTCGCCGACACCAGCGTGCCGATCCTGCAACCGGCGGCATCGCCGCTATTGCAGGCGATGCCGTCGTTCGTCGCCTCGCGGCCGAGCGCCCATTGCGCTTCCTCGACCTGCTTCATCGTCGCAAGCAGCATGTCACGAACAGCAGGATCGAGCTTGTTCAGCCAGTTGATGTTGACGAAGTAGCCGGCGATCGCCCAGCCGACCGGCAGCGTGTAGAGCGAGCTCGTCACTTCGAACCACTTCGCACCGTTGCCGCTCGCCGTGCCGGTGATCGCGCAATCGGCAACGCCTTTGTCGAGCGCCGAGTAGACCTCGGGGAATCCGATGCCGACGGGTTGCGCGCCGATCGCGCTCATCAAGTCGTTGAGCGACCCGCCGTGCGTGCGCACCTTCTTGCCTTTCAAGTCCGCGAGGCTCTTGACCGGCGTCTTGCAGAAGAACACCTGCGCGGGAAACGGATAGACGGCGATGATGCGCGTGCCGGTCTTCTCGAGCTCCTTGTTCGCAAGCGGAACCATTGCGGCTGCGACACGGCGGGCGACATCGATCGTCGGGTTCAGTCCGGCGAGATCGACGGCGTCGAGAAAGGGCACGTCACCCGACACCGTCGCCAGCGGTGCTCCGCCGATGTCGACTTGCCCGGAGCGCACGAGCCGGATCACTTCGGGCCCCGACAGGTTCATCTCCGGCCAGCTTGCGAGCTTGACCTCGATCCTTCCGCCGGATTTCTTCGGCAACTCGTCGCGCAGCATCGGCACGTCGACGCGCGTGAATTGGGGCAGCCCCGGTCCGGGCTGCGTTGCCATCGTGACCGTCACCTTCGGTCCGGCCGGAAGCTGCGCGTGGGCGGCCGAAGCGACCCACGTCAAAGCGAGCGCAAGCGACGCGATGCGGTTCATGCGGAACTCCTTTCGTTTGAACGTCGGGGTGTCGCGAGCTGGTCGTTGCGGATGTCGGTGACCAGCATCGATCCGGGATAGTGCGTGATGAAGAACGGCGGGCGCATCGCCTCGACCACCGCTTGCGGCGTGACCCCGCAAGCCCAGAACACCGGCAGTTCGTCATCACGAACGTCGACCGCATCGCCGAAGTCGGGGCGAGCAAGGTCGTCGACGCCGATCATGTCGGGCTTGCCGATATGGACCGGCGAGCCGTGGACGCCGGGGAAACGCGACGTGATCTCGATCGCGCGGATCGCGTCGGCCGGCGTCATCGGCCGCATCGAAACGACGAGCGGGCCGTTGAACGGACCGGCGGGCACGGTGGCAATCGACGTTCGCCACATGCCGACGTTCTTGCCCTCGGCAATGTGGCGCAGCGGAATACCGGCGTCGATCAACGCCTCCTCGAACGAGAACGAACAACCGAGCACGAACGTGACGAGGTCGTCGCGCCAATAGCGCTCGACGTCGGTTGGCTCGTCGACGCAAGCGCCGTCGCGGAACACGCGGTAGCGCGGCACGTCGGTCCGGATGTCGATGTTCTCGCCGAGCGCCGGAAGATCTGTCCGGCCGGCATTCGACCGACCGATCACCGGGCACGGCTTCGGGTTGCGTTCGCAGAAGCGCTCGAAATCGCCCGCGAGGTCGACCGGCAGGATCGCGATGTTGCCCTGGACATAGCCGCGCGCAAGGCCCGCCGTGGTCCCGGTCAGCGACGCCGATCGCGCCGCTTCGCGCACGGCCTTCGGATCGTCGAGCATCGCGTCGCGGCGGGCCTTCATGCCGCGACTATCGACCCCGGCGACCGGGGCGATCAATAGTGCGACGCGAATCTGACCGATCAGGATTTCTGATCTTTTGCTCGTGCCACCTGCTGTGCGAGCTCCGCGACCGCGGCGAGGTGCGGTTCGGCGTCGCGCTCGAACCAGGTCGCCGTGAACGCGAGCGGTGTGGGTGCGATCGCCGTCTTCACCTCGACCAGCTCGCCGCTCTTGAGCTCCGCTTTGACCAGCGCCTCGGGCAGGAGCGCAACACCGGCACCGGTGACGGCAAGCCTCACGTTGGCAGCCAATGCGCCGGAGGCAACGAGCCTCGGCGACCGACCGGCATGGCGCCGGATCAGCGCAGCGAGCTCGGTCGTTGGAACGGTGTTTCGCGGGTAGGTGATGAGCGGGTACTGCGCCAACGTGCGCGCGCTAAGTCGGCGTCGCGGCAACCCGAGCGACGGCGCGGCGACGAACACCGTTCGGTACGCGGCAAGCGCCAGATTGCGAAAGCCGGGCTGCGTCACCGGGCCCATCAAGAACGCAAGGTCGAGATCGTTGGCTTCGAGCCCGGCGCGCAAGTGCGGCGTGATGTCGACGGTCAGCTCGAGATCGAGGCGCGGAAAGCTGCCGCGCAGCTTCTGCATGAAGCGCGGGAGCCAGGTATGCACCAGCGTTTCGGCACTGCCGAGCCTGAGCGTCCCGCGAAACGATGCACGGTCCGCGACGATGGCCCGCGTCTCGCGCACCAGCGTCAGCATCCTTTCCGCGCGCTCGAGCATTTCCCGCCCGCGCGCGGTGAGCCGCGCCGTGCGATGCGAGCGATCGAAAAGCTTCACGTTGAGCCCGCGCTCGAGCGACGCCACGCGCGCGGAGATCGTCGGCTGCGAAGTCTCGAGCCGCTCCGCTGCGCGCGCGAAGCTCTTCATCGTCGCAGCGTAATAAAACGCCTCGATCTCCTTCAGTTCCACCCGGGGCAATGTAGCATCGACGCTTTCGCGCGTGGAGCGATGCGATGGCGGGCAAGGCGAAGTATCTGTTGACGGTGTCGATGGACGTCGACGCCGACAAGGAAGCGCTGTTCAACGAGGTCTACGACACCGAGCACGTGCCACTCCTGTCGAAGGTTCCCGGCGTCGTCGCGATCCGGCGGTTTCGCAAAGTGCCGCTGACCATGGTCATGGGCGGCGAGGCGAAGGCGATCGCCGCGGAGGGCGAGCCGCGTTATCTCGCGCTCTACGAGCTGGAAAGCCCGGACGTGCCGACGAGCCGCGCGTGGGCCGAAGCGGTCGACGCGGGACGCTGGCCGACCGAGGTCCGACCGTACACGCGCAACCGCCGGCATGTTCTGAGCGAGCTGATCGAATAGTCGCACCGGGCAATGCTCGGCATCCTGACGCTCGACACGGCGTTTCCGCGCATTCGCGGCGATCTGGGTTCCGCGGAAACGTTCGAATTTCCGGTCCGGCACGCGATCGTCGAGGGTGCGTTCGTCGAGGAGATCGTCGATCGTCGCAACGCGGCCTTGCTGCGGCCGTTCATCGTCGCCGCGCGCCGGCTCGTCGCCGAAGGCTGCATCGGTATTACGACGACGTGCGGCTTCCTCGCGGCGTGGCAAGTAGAGCTTGCGCAGCACTGCGAGGTTCCGCTGCTGACCTCGGCTCTACTGCAGCTGCCGCTGGTGCAGGCCACGTTGCCGGCGGGCAAGCGCGTCGGGGTCGTGACGTATTCCGCGCGCGATCTCGATGGCGCCGTGCTCCGCGCGGCGAACGCGCCGGTCGATACGCCGGTCGCGGGACTCGATCCGGAGAGCTATTTCTGCCGCACGATTCGGCGTGGGAGCGCGACCCTCGATCGCGCGCAGATGGGGGCCGACACCATCGAGACGGCGCGCCGGCTCGTTGCTGATCACCACAACGTGGGTGCGATCGTTCTCGAATGCGCCAACATGCCGCCCTACCGCGATGCCGTCGCGGCGGCAACCGGCCTGCCGGTGTACGACGCGGCGCAGCTGGTCGATTGGTTCTACGCGGGCTTGCACGCCACCAGCCACGCGTTGCGCACGCGCGCGAAGCTGGCGATAGAATGAACGGTCCGTCCCTCGCTACCATCCGAAACGCCCTGGAGACCTCGATGAAACGTCTGATGCTCGTTGCCGCCTTCACCGCGCTCGCCGCTGCGCTACCGGCCGCCGCCCAAACCAAGTGGGAGCTTCCCTCAGCCTATCCGGCGACGAACTACCACACCGAGAACCTGCAGCAGTTCGCGAACGACGTCGACAAGATGAGCGGCGGCAAGCTCAAGATCCAGCTGCATCCGAATGCGTCGCTGTTCAAGGCGCCCGAGATCAAGCGCGCGGTGCAGGGGGGCCAGGCGCAGGCCGGCGAGATCCTGCTGGTCAATTTCGAGAACGAGGATGCGCTCTATGGGTTGGACGGCATCCCGTTTCTCGCGACCTCGTACGCCGACTCGCTCAAGCTCTACAAGGCGTCGCGCAAGGCGGTCGAGGACCGGCTCGCCAAGCAGGGAATGATGCTGCTGTACACGGTGCCGTGGCCGCCGCAGGGCATCTATTCGAAGAAGCCGCTCGCCAGCGCGGCCGACATGAAGGGACTCAAATGGCGCGCGTACAGCCCCGCGACCGCGAAGATCGCGGAGCTCGTCGGCGCGCAGCCGGTGACGATCCAGGCGGCCGAAGTGCCGCAGGCGCTTGCGACCGGCGTCATGGACTCGTACATGTCGTCCGGCGCGACCGGCTTCGACAGCAAGACCTACGAGCACATCAAGAACTGGTACGACACGCAGGCGTGGCTCCCGAAGAACGCGATCATCGTCAACAAGAAGGCGTTCGACGCGCTCGACAAGCCAACGCAGCAAGCCGTGATGAAGGCCGCCGCGGCCGCCGAAACGCGCGGCTGGAAGCTTTCCGAGGAAAAGAACGGCTGGTACATCGATCAGCTGAAGCAGAAGGGCATGACGATCGCGAAGCCGTCCGACCAGTTGATGGCCGACATGCGCAAGGTCGGCAACCTGATGCTCGCCGAGTGGCTGCGCAAGGTCGGCGACGACGGGCGCAAGGTGATCGATGCCTATCGCGTGATGTGAAACGCGTGACCTTCCATCTAACGGGGCGCGCATGATGCGCCCCGTTTTGTTTGCGGAGCGTTGATGCGACGACTGCTCGATCGCCTTTACGACATCGCCGGTGCGCTCGCGGCCGTGGCGGTGCTCGCGATCTTCGTCGTGATGATCAGCGCCGCCGTCATGCGGCAGCTCGGTATGCGGACCGGCGGCAGCGACGACATCGTGTCGTGGCTCACGGCCGCCGCCGCGTTTCTGGCGATGGCGCATGCCTTCCGGCATGGCGACTTCGTGCGCGTCGTGCTGCTGCTCGACCGACTTCCGGTTGCCTGGCGTCGGCGTTTCGAGATCGTGTGCCTCGTCGTCGCTGCGGCTTTCGTCGGGTTTCTGGCGCTCGCTGCCGTGCGCTTCGTGCACGAGAGCTGGGCGTTCAACGACATCGCGAACGGAATGATCGCGATCCCGCTGTGGATTCCTCAGCTGTCTTTCGCCATCGGTGCGTTGTCGTTGCTGGTCGCGGTCGTCGATGAGTTGGTCGGCGTCCTGCGCGGCGTGACGCCGAGTTATGTGCGCGCCGTCGAAGAACGTCACGCGCGCGGCGACTTCACCGAGGATGTATGACGTCCCCCACGCTTGCGGCTCCGACGCTGCGCTGCCCCCCCGAGGGGGCGCAATTCGCGCCTTGGGCGGCCCGGCGGCGCGAATGATCCCATGTCGCTAATCGCGATCGGCGCCCTTCTTCTCGCGCTCATGCTCGTACTCCTCGCGCTGGGCGTGTGGATCGGCATGACGCTCGCGATCGTCGGCGGCGTCGGCATGATCGCGTTCACGACGCTCGCGGGCGACATCGTCGCAAAGAACATCTTCACCGCGTTCTGGGGCGCGAACGCGTCATGGGAGCTTGCCGCGCTGCCGCTGTTCATCTGGATGGGCGAGATCCTGTTCCGCACGCGGTTGTCGGAACAGATGTTCAGCGGACTCGCGCCGTGGTTGAACCGCATCCCCGGACGCCTGATGCATACGACGATCCTCGGGTGCGGCATCTTCGGCTCGGTGTCCGGTTCATCTGCCGCGACCTGCGCGACGATCAGCAAGGTCGCGTTGCCGGAGCTTAAGCGGCGCGGCTACGACGAGAACCTGGCCCTCGGCGCCCTCGCGACCGCGGGCACGCTGGGCATCCTGATCCCGCCGTCGATCACGATGGTGGTGTACGCGGTCGCCGCCGAAGCGTCGATCGTGCGCATCTTTCTCGCCGGTTTCATTCCGGGTCTCTTGCTGATGCTCTTGTTCTCCGGCTACATCGGCTGGTGGGCGCTGCGCCATCCGGATCGCATTCCGCCCCCCGATCCCCCGACGACGCTCATGCAGAAGATCCGCGCGTCGGGCCAGCTGATTCCGTGCGCGCTCCTGATCGTGTTCATCATCGTCGTCCTCGTCATGGGCTGGGCGACGGCGACCGAGTGCGCCGCCTATGGCGTGCTTGGCGCGCTCGCGCTCGCATGGACCGGCAAGTCGCTCACGCGCGCGAGCTTCGTCGACAGTCTGATGTCGGCGACGCGCGTGTCATGCATGATCATGTTCATTCTGGCCGGCGCCAAGTTCCTGTCGATGACGATGGGCTACACCGGCATCCCACGCGCACTCGCCGAATGGGTGGGCTCGCTTGGCCTCTCGCCCTACACGCTGATCGCGGTCCTCGCGCTGATCTACATCATCCTCGGCACGGCGCTCGACGGCATCTCGATGATCGTGCTCACCGCCGCCGTCGTGCTTCCGATGATTCAGCAGGCGGGCTTCGACCTGATCTGGTTCGGCATCTTCATCGTGCTCCTGGTCGAGATCGCGGAGGTGACGCCACCGGTCGGCTTCAATCTGTTCGTCCTGCAGAACATGACCGGTCGCGACAGCAACACGATCGCCCGTGCATCGATACCTTTCTTTGCGATGCTCGTCGTGTGCATCGCGCTGGTGACCGTCTTTCCGAAGCTTGTCACGTTCCTGCCGGACCTCGTGATGGGCGTCGACAAGTGACCGCGCCTGCATACGCCGCGAAGCTCAGGACGCCGTTTGCCGTGCTCGGCATCGACACGGACGATCACGCCGTAACGGGCATTCGCTATCTGCCGTTGTCCGAACGCGCGCAGCCGCCGCGCAATGCGATGGCAAGAGCAGCCGTCGACCAGATCCGGAACTATCTCGACGATCCGGCGTTCCGTTTCGCGCTGCCGCTTGCGTCCGACGGGACCGGCTTTCAGCAACGCGTGTGGGAAGCGATCGCTGCGGTGCCGCTGGGGGAATCGCGAACGTATGCGGAGATCGCGCGAACCGTTCGTTCGTCCGCGCGAGCCGTCGGCGGCGCGTGTGGCGCGAACCGCATCGCACTGGTCATCCCTTGTCACCGCGTCGTCGGCAGCCGCGGCGCGCTCGGCGGCTTCATGAACGCGCGCGATGGGCATGGGATCGCGATCAAGCGCTGGCTTTTGACGCACGAAGGTTATCGGTTCGGGGCGTGATGCAGGCCGACGACTCGACGATCGTCGACGCGTTCTGCGACCAGCTCTGGTTGCAGGATGGCCTCGCGAAAGCGTCGCTCGACGCGTATCGGCGCGACCTTTCCGCATGGTCGTCGTGGCTGCGCGCGCAACGGAAGTCGCTGCTTTCCGCCGATCGCGTCGATGTCGAGTCGTGGCTCGCTCGTCAGTTCGCCGACAAGGTCAAGGCGACGTCCGTTGCGCGAAAATTGTCGGCGCTGCGCCGCTTCTATCGGATGCAGCTCGAGCGCGCGCAGATGACGAGCGATCCCACGCTTCGTGTCCGTTCGCCGCGCCGCCCACGTCGGCTGCCCAAGCAGCTGTCCGAGCAGCAAGTCGACGCGCTGCTTGCGGCTCCCGACATCGCGCGCGATCTCGGATTGCGCGATCGCGCGATGCTCGAAACGCTCTATGCGTCGGGGTTGCGCGTGTCCGAACTGGTCGGATTAAAGCGCAGCCAAGTCGCGCTCGACGCCGGCGTGATCCGCGTTCTCGGCAAGGGCAGCAAGGAGCGCCTCGTGCCGCTGGGGGAAGATGCCGTCGACTGGATCCGGCGCTATCTCGACACGGTGCGGCCGTCGCTGGCCGGCTCGATCAAGGACGATTCGATGTTCATCACGCAGCGCGGCCGCGCAATGACCCGGCAGGCGTTTTGGTCGCTCATCAAGCGCCACGCCACGATTGCAGGAATACCCGTGGCGAAACTGTCACCCCACGTGTTGCGGCACGCCTTCGCGACGCATTTGTTGAATCACGGCGCCGACCTGCGCGTCGTGCAGCTCCTGCTCGGCCATGCCGACATCACGACGACGACGATCTACACGCACGTGGCGCGGGAACGGTTGAAGCGATTGCACGCGCAGCATCATCCGCGGGGAACGCGATAATGGCGCCTTCGACGCCGCTTGTGGCCAGCCAATGATCGACGCCGCCGTTCTCGACAACGCCGCACGCTATCGCGCCGAGTTTCAAGCGGCAAGACCGTACCGCCACGTGGCGATCGACGGCTTTTTCACGACACCCGTTGCGCAATCGTTACTCGCCGACTTTCCGCCATTCGACAAGAACAAGGCAAGAAACGAGGTCGGCGAGATCGGACGCAAGGCAGTCTTCGAGGCGGTAAAGGGCATCAGTCCGTTCTACGCAACCTTGTACGCGTACATCAACTCGGCGCCGTTCCTTTCGGCGATGTCCGAGCTGACGGGCATCCCGGACCTTATTGCCGACGAGACGCTGTTCGGCGGCGGCACGCACGAGAATCTCGACGGACAGGGACTCGACACGCACGTCGACTTCAATCTCGACGAACGGCGCATGCTGCATCGTCGCCTCAACCTGCTCGTCTACCTGAACAAGGAGTGGGAGGATGCGTGGGGCGGTGCGATCGAGCTGCACTCCAATCCCTGGTATCCCGAAGCGGACGAGGTGAAGTCGTTCCTGCCGCTTTACAACCGCGCACTCATCTTCGAGACGAACGAATACTCGTGGCACGGCTTCAAGCGCATCACGCTGCCGCAAGGCCGCCGGCACCTTTCGCGGAAGTCCTTCTCGATCTACCTCTACACGAAGGATCGCCCGATCGACGAGGTAGTGGCGCCGCACACGACGTTCTACGTGCCGCCGCCACTGCCGGACAACGTGCGCGCGGGCTCCACGCTTTCGGAATCCGACGCCCAAGCGATCCGGGTTGCTTTCCAGGGGCGCGACGGACTGATACGCATGTACCAGAAGCTGCTTGTCGAAAAGGAGCAGCGGCTGCGCGACGTGATCAAGACGAAGCAGTATGCGAGCGTGCTCGGCCCCGCGCAGGACAAGCTCATGAGCGTGCGCTCATGGCGATGGGTGATGCGAATGTCGCGCTTGCGACACCGCGTCCGTCGCGCGCTGCGCATGCCGACCGCCCGCAACGACTAACGCGAAATGCCGCTTTCCGAACGGCCGATCAGTCTCGCGCGAGCTGCGCTCTCATATTACCGCCGCGCGCGCGACAGGACTTCGGCCGGGTTCGCGCCGGGCCACTTCTACTCGCCGGTCGTCGACCCCGATGCGCTCGCGACCGAGCGAGAGCGCATCTGGCCCCAGCGCCCCACGATCGCGGGCATCGACTTCAACGACGAGAGCCATCGCCGCGTGCTGACCGAGTGGTTTCCCCGCTTCATGCCGGACTACGATTATCCCGAGCATGTCGACGAGGACGTCGCGCCCGGGCGCTTCTACACGCAGAACACGCAATTCAGCTGGCTGGACGCGCGTGCGCTGTTCGTGCTCCTGCGCGCCTGGGAGCCGAAGCGGATCGTCGAAGTGGGCTCCGGCTATTCGTCGCTCCTGATCGCGGACGTCAACCGCCGTCACTTCGGTGGCCGCATCGACGTGACCTGCATCGAACCGTATCCGCGCACATTCTTGAAGCGCGGCGTGGAAGGTATCGGTCGGCTGGTCGAGCGGAAAGTACAACAAATACCGGCGACGGAATTCGGCCGCCTTGCCGCGGGCGACATGCTGTTTATCGATTCCTCACACGTCGCAAAGACGGGAAGTGACGTGAACTATCTCTACTTCGACGTGCTGCCAACACTCGCCGCCGGTGTGCGCGTTCACGTTCACGACATTTTCCTGCCGCACGACTATCCGCAGGACTGGGTGTTGACCGAGCAGCGGAGCTGGAACGAGCAGTATTTGCTTCGTGCGCTGCTCATGTACGCGCGGACGGCCCTACGCGTCGAGTTCGGGTGCGCATACGCGTTCCATGCCTTCCCCGAGCTCGTCGTTCGGGCGCTTGCGCATCCGAAGGGCCACGGGTTCGGCGGCGGGAGCTTCTGGTTCACGAAGCTGGCGAGCGTTTGACTGCCGATGGCCTGGTCGCTCGTCGCGCTGCGGGACCATCTTCGCCGGCGTAGCGGCCGGCAGTCGCCATTTCCGCAGCAAGACGATCTCGTCGAATTCGTCTGCAATCTGTGCGATGCGTTCAATCGCGTCGCGCCCGCTCAGCTCGGCCGAGAGATTCGGTCTTGCGTCCGTTGCGGCTCGACCGTTCGTTTTCGTTCGATCGGGCACCTCGTCGTGCGGGAGGTCCTTGGAGTGGAGCAGTCGATTGCCGAGGCGGCCGAGAGCTTTCACGTCGCAGGAATCGGATTGTCGGACTCCGAAACCTATGCGCTTCCGCTGGCGCGCCGCTTCTCGTATACGAACACGTTCTTCGATGCCGAGCCGAGGCTCGACATCACGGCGGTTCCCGCACACCATGCCGAGCGCTACGATTTCGTGATTGCCAGCGACGTTTTCGAGCACGTCACCCAGCCGGTCGCGCGCGCGTTCGATGGCGTGCGTCGCCTATTGCGAGCAGGCGGCGTGTTGATCATGACCGTGCCTTTCTCCCAAGAGCCGGACACGCTTGAGCATTTCCCCGAACTGCATGATTTCAGCATCGTCGATACGCAAGAGGGCAAGCGCCTTCGCAACGTGACGCTGGACGGGCGAACGCAATTCTTCGACAACTTGATTTTTCATGGCGGCATCGGCGCGACGCTGGAGATGCGCGTGTTCTCCAGGGCGGCACTGGAACGAGAGCTGCGCTCGGCTGGTTTTTCGAGCGTGCGCTTCGTCGACGACGCGTGCCCGCGATTCGGAATCGTGCGACCCGAACCGTCCGGTTTGCCTATCGTTGCACGGCCCTGATGCCTGAGGAGATCATCCGCGCAGCCTGGCTCACGCTCCGGAGGAAGCTAGCGGCGCGCGATCGTCCGCTTCGACGTCGCCTGCCGCAGCGTCGTCAACCAGACGCTATCCCGATCCCCCGCATGAAGCTCGAGCAGACGACCGCCGAACTCCGCGCGCCCCTGCGCGATCTCGCCGACGACCGCGGCGTTCAATGCGTAATCGCGCGCGAACTCGTGCGGCGCGGATGCAACCAGCCGCGAGCCGAGATCGGCCATCGCCGGCGCATCTCGCGACGCGACCGCCGCGAACAGATTCACCCAGTCCTTTAGCTCCGGCGGCAGCGATCGATAGCAATCGCCTTTGCGCACAACGGCCCAGACGTTCTGCGCGCGGCCAAGATCGCGCTGATCGTTGATCACCATCGCGGTGCCGATCGCGCCTTCGAGGAGCACCGCCGGCAGGCCGCCCGGCTTGCAGGTTCGCAGCAGCTCACGCGAGGCGCGCAGCGCGTCGGCATACGCTTTGTGCGCGTCCGGTAGCGCGACGGAACCCTCCGGCGCAGCGACGAGCGCCTCGCCGAGCGCAACCGCGAGCACGTCATCTCCGTCGCCAGGTGCTCGTTGCCCGCCGAGCAGATCGAGCATCGACGGCGCCACCGGCGCGCCGAACAGCCGATCGACGCTCGCGCGCACGAAGCGGGCACGGGCCGCGTGCACGTCGACATACGGCCGGTAATCGGAGTTCACCGGCGCGTCGAACGCCGACATCAGCACATCGACCGTGGTGTTGTCGCCGCGCCACGTCGCATCGATCGCGGCGGGCGACGCGAACCCCGACTGACGCAGGAGCTTGGCCATGCCCGGCAGGTTGAACAGCGTCGATGCTTCGACGCGCGGGCGCTGCTCCTTCGACGCCACGACGATCAGGTCGGTCGTGCCGACCACATGGACGACGTAGTGCGGAAAGTGCGCGACCATCGCGCGAAAAATCGACGACAGCAGCGCCTCGTCGATCTCGTACATCTGGATCCACTGCACCAGCACCCCGCCCCGCGCGAGATGCTTGGCGATGCGCTCGTAGGTCTCGATCGTGAAAAGGCTCGCGACCCCGCTCACCCACGGGTTCGACGGCTCCGAGACAATGATGTCGTACGGCTCGGTTGCGCGGGCGAGCCACGACTTCGCGTCATCGACGACGAAGTGACTACGCGGATCGGAGAACAACGCGGCGTTGCGCTCGCTGAAGAACTTCGCGCCGTCGACCATGCGCGGCTCGATTTCGATCGTGTCGAGTCGCTCGAGGCTCGGCGCCGCAAGCAGCGCAGTCGACGTGATGCCGGAGCCGATGCCGATGACGGCGGCCCGCTTCGCCTTCGGGTGGGCGGCGACGGGAAGCGCGCCGAGCAGCGCCTGCGTCGGCTCGTCGCCGCGCGTCATCGCCGTGCCGTCGAGCGTCATCGACGCATCGGTTTTCCCATTCGTGCGCAGCGTGCGCAACCCGCCGGACTCGACGACCGTGACCGTGGCCGTCTTGCCATCGGCATGGAACAGGATCTTCGCCTCGGGGCCGATTCGCGCAAAGCCCTCGCGATAAACGCCCGATGCAGCCCGTTTCGGATCGATCGAAAAGCCCGCTGCGACGACGCCAATCACGCCGAGGCCCGCGATGACCATCGCAAATCCCGGCCAGCTGAACGCGAG
>DATLNR010000115.1:0-34270 GCA_035536655.1 Casimicrobiaceae bacterium | reverse complement strand
GACTCATTATCGACGCGCGAACAAGCGCGCCGCCGCCGTGAATCAGCCGTTCGACGCTGCAAAGATCGAAGCGTCCGCGCAAGCCGCGTGGGCAGCGGCCGACGTCTATCGCGCGCGCGAAAAGCCCCACGCGAAGAAGTTCTTCTGCGTCTCGATGCTGCCGTACCCATCCGGCAAATTGCACATGGGTCACGTGCGCAACTACACGATCAACGACATGATGTACCGGCATCTGCGCATGCGCGGATACAACGTGCTGATGCCGATGGGATGGGACGCGTTCGGGCTTCCGGCCGAGAACGCTGCGATCAAGAACCGCGAGGCGCCGGCCAAGTGGACGCGGGACAACATCGCGGCGATGAAGCAGCAGATGCAGGCACTGGGACTCGCGATCGACTGGTCGCGCGAGGTGGCGACCTGCGACCCTGCGTACTACCACTGGAACCAGTGGTTTTTCCTGCGCATGCTCGAGAAAGGTCTCGCCTATCGCCACACGCAGGTCGTCAACTGGGACCCGGCCGATCAGACGGTGCTCGCGAACGAGCAGGTAATCGACGGCCGCGGCTGGCGCACCGGCGCGCTGGTCGAGAGGCGCGAGATCCCGGGCTACTACCTGCGCATCACCGACTATGCCGAGGAACTGCTCGCGTACCTCGATCGGATGCCGGGCTGGCCCGAGCGCGTGAAGACGATGCAGGCGAATTGGATTGGCCGCAGCGAGGGCGTGCGCTTCGCGTTTCGGCACGACGTTCGCGGAACCGATGGCGAGCCCATCGGCGATGGGCGACTCTACGTGTTCACGACGCGCGCCGACACGATCATGGGCGTGACGTTCGTCGCCGTCGCGGCCGAGCACCCGATTGCGTTGCAAGCTGCAAAGTCGGATTCGAAGCTCGCCGCGTTCCTCGAGGAGTGCAGGCAGGGCAGTGTGATCGAGGCCGATCTCGCGACGATGGACAAGAAGGGAATGCCAACCGGTTTCCATGCGACGCATCCGTTGAGCGGCGAGCGCGTCGAGATCTGGGTCGGCAACTACGTGCTGATCGGCTACGGCGACGGCGCCGTGATGGGCGTTCCCGGTCATGATGAGCGCGACTTCGCGTTTGCGAAGAAGTATGCGTTGCCGATCGCGCAGGTCGTCGCCGTCGAAGGCGAAACGTTTTCCACCGACGCGTGGCAGCCTTGGTACGAGGACAAGCAGAACGGCACGCTGGTCAATTCCGGCAAGTACGACGCCCTTCCGTATGCAGCGGCCGTCGACGCGATCGCCGCCGACCTGGCCGCAAGGGGCCTTGGCGAGAAGCGTACGACGTACCGATTGCGTGACTGGGGCATTTCACGGCAGCGCTACTGGGGCACGCCGATCCCGATGATCCATTGCGGCGCGTGCGGGACCGTCCCCGTGCCGGACGAGGACCTGCCCGTCATCCTTCCCGAGGATTGCATTCCGGACGGCAGCGGGAACCCGCTGACCAAGCGCCGCGATTTCCTCGACGTCGATTGCCCGAAGTGCGGAGCGCCTGCGCAGCGCGAGACCGACACGATGGACACGTTCGTGGACTCATCCTGGTACTACATGCGCTACACGTGCCCCGACGCACCGGGCATGGTCGACGAGCGCAACGAGTACTGGATGCCGATGGACCAGTACATCGGCGGCATCGAGCATGCGATCCTGCACCTTCTCTACGCGCGCTTCTGGACCAAGGCGATGCGCGACATGGATCTCGTCAAGTTCGATGAGCCGTTCACCCGGCTGTTCACGCAAGGCATGCTGCTGAATCAGATCTGGCTGCGGCGCAACGACAAGGGCGGCGTCGACTATTTTCCCCCGCAGGACGTGACGCCGCATGCGGATGCGCACGGGCGGATCGTCGACGGCACGCTGTCCGACGGCACGCAGGTCGCGTATGGCGGCATCGGCAAGATGGGCAAGTCCGAGAACAATGGCGTCGACCCGCACGACGTAATCGCGCGTTTCGGCGCCGACACGGCGCGGTTGTTCGTGATGTTCGCGGGCCCGCCGGTCGATACGGCTGTCTGGTCCGATACGGGCGCGGAGGGACAGTACCGCTTCCTGCGGCGGCTGTGGACGTTCGCGCATGCGCAGGCAGGCGTGATCGTCCAGGCCAGCGGTCCGTTCGACTGGCGCGATGCGAGCGACGCGGTTCTCGCTGCGCGGCGAGAACTGCATCGCACATTGGGCCAGGCGAACTACGACTACGAGCGCCTGCAGTACAACACAGTGGTGTCGGCCGGCATGAAGATGCTGAACACGCTGGAGGGCATCGCCGCCGGCGAACGCGGCGCGGCAGCTTTCTTGCGCGAGGGGTTTTCGATCCTGCTGCGCGTGCTCCATCCGGTGGCACCGCACACGACGTGGGTGCTTTGGAACGAACTGAAGTTCGATCGCGCAAGCGGCGATCTGCACGATGCGCCGTGGCCGGACGTCGACGAATCGGCGTTGCGCAGCGACGAGATCGAGCTCGTGCTGCAGGTGAACGGCAAGCTGCGGGGCAAGCTCCTCGTGCCGGCAACGGCCGACAAGGCAGCGATCGAGGCCGCCGCGAAGACCGCGCCCGAAGTCGGCCGCTATGCCGGCGGCGCGCCGGTCAAGAAAGTCGTCGTCGTACCGGGTAGGCTCGTCAATGTCGTCGTCTGAACGCCGCACGTTCGTCGTTGCGCTCGCCGCGACCGCGCTTGTCGCAGGCTGCGGTTTTCGATTGCGCGGCGCAGCGACGTACGCGTTTCGCTCGGTGTTCGTCAACGCGCCGGGACATCCGGTGCTTGCTGCGGAGCTTCGTCGCAGCCTGACTGGTTCGGGCTCCGCGACGGTGACGGAAACGGCAGCATCCGCGCAGGTCATCGTCGACATCACGCAGGTTGCCGACGACAAGCAGGTGCTGTCGCTTTCGCCGGGAGGGCGCGCGCAGGAGTACGCGCTCGCCAAGGTCGTCGGGTTTCGCGTACGCGATCCCGAGGGCCGGGAATGGCTGCGCCAGGACGAGATCGTCGTGCGCCGCGCTTACACCTACGACGATACCGAACGGCTGGCGCGCGAAATCCAGGAGCAGCGGCTGCTGCGCGAGATGCAGAGCGATGCCGTCGCGCAGATCATGCGGCGGCTGCAGGCTGCGCGGCCGCCGGTTTGAACATCTCGAGCGACGGCCTCCCGGATCGGCTCGCGCGCGGCCTCGATCCGCTCTACGTCGTCCACGGCGACGAGCCGCTTCTCTCGCTCGAAGCGGGCGACACGATCCGCGCCGCCGCGCGCAACGCCGGCGTGACCGAGCGCGAATTGTTCGTCGTCGAGCAAGGCTTTAAATGGGACGCTTTCCTCGGCGCGAACGCGAACCTGGGACTCTTCGGCGACCGAAGGCTGATCGACGTCCGTATCCCGTCGGGCAAGCCCGGCGTCGAGGGCGCCAAGGCGCTCGAGACTTACGCCGACAATCCGAATCCCGACAACGTCACGCTGATCACGCTGCCGCGCATCGACAAGGCGACGCAGTCGAGCGCATGGTTCAGTGCGCTCGAGCGCAACGGCGTGTCGATCAATGTGCAGCCGCTCGATCGCGCGGCGCTGCCGCGCTGGATCGCCGCCCGGCTTGCCCGTCAGAAACAGAAAGCGTCGCCGGAAACGCTCGCCTTTCTCGCCGACCACTGCGAAGGCAACCTGCTCGCCGCGCGACAGGAGATCGAGAAGCTCGCGCTGCTGTTGCCGGAAGGAATGCTCGAGCACGACGCCGTCGAGGCCGCCGTCGCGGATGTCGCGCGCTACGACGTCTATGCCGCGTCGGAGGCGTGGCTCACCGGCGACGCCGCGCGCGTGCTGCGTGTGCTATCGGTCATCGAGGGCGAAGGCGACGGGCCGCAGCTTGCATTGTGGACGCTCTCCGAGGACTTGCACGCGCTCGCGATCGTGCAGGCGATGGTCCGCGACGGGACGCCGATGCCGGTCGCGTTACGCAACGTTCGCGTATGGGGCAAGCGACAGCTGGCTCTCGAGCGCGCTGCACGCCGCGTGACGCCGGCCATCGTCGAACGGCTGCTCGCGGAGCTTGCGCGGGTCGATGCGTTGTCGAAAGGCATCGGTCGCGGCGACGCGTGGCAGGAGCTCGTGGCCATCGCCACGACGCTGTGCGGAACGCCGGTTCGAGCGGTCGCGACGTCGTAGCGGCCGACGCAAAGCGCAGCAAGGCGCTGGAACTTCATTCCGCGATCTTCGCATCGCCCGCAACCGCGTGCAGCATCGCCAGCGCGGCGAGCGCGGCCGTGTCGGCGCGAAGTGTCCGTGCGCCAAGATGGACCGCTACGCAGCCACTGCGCACCGCCAGCGCAACCTCCTGTTCGGTGAAGCCGCCTTCAGGGCCGATGATCACCACGCTCGGAACCGATTGTTGCGCCGCTTGCGGCAGGCTGAACGTCGCATCCGGCGAGGCAATGACCGCGCGTTGCAGAGAGCGATCGGTCAGGTACGCATCGAGCGCACGGGGCTCGTCGATCGACGGAACGCGATTGCGGCCGCACTGCTCGCACGCCGCGACGGCGATCGCGCGCCAATGCGCGAGGCGCTTGTCACTGGCGCGCTGCGAGCGCGAAGCGATCACCGGCTGGATCGATGCGACGCCGAGCTCGACCGACTTGCGCACTGCGTAATCCATCGCATCGTTCGCGAGCACCGACAGCGCGAGCGTGACGACGATCGGCGACTCGCGTTCGACCGCGTCGAATTGCAGAATCTGCGCCTGCGCGCCGTGCCGGCCGACGACGTCGAGCTGCGTCGCGTATTCGCCGCCGTGGCCGTCGAACAGCGTGATCGCCGCACCCGACGAAAGCCGCAACACACGAATTGCGTGATGCGCGACGGCGTCCGGAAGGGCGATCTTCGTGCCGACGAGCGACGGCGACAGCGGCGCCGTCACGTAGAAACGTGGCGCCATTAGGGATCGACGAGATCGAACTGGTGCGAATCGTCGAGCGGCACGAAGCCCAGGCGGGCGTAAAGCTGGTTGGACGTCGGGTTCGCGACATCCGTGACGAGAAACACGCGCCTGCGCTGATACACGAGCTCGGCGCAGATCGATCGGACCAGCGCACCCGCATAGCCGCGGCCGCGATGCTCGGGTCGCGTATAGACCGGTCCGATGCGCGCGGCGTCGGGACCGCTCGCGCGAAACCCGGCAAACGCGACGTCCTCGCCATCGGTCCAGATGCGCAGTGCGCCCGCGCTGATACGCTCGTCGGTCAGACGCGTCGCCGCCTGGGCGCTGATCACGATGCGCGCTTCGGTTGCGAACGCGTGTTGCATAGCGAGCACCCACGGCGCATCGGCGACGACGGCGCTGCGCATTCCGCCCGATACGCGCAGCGCTTGGTGGAGGGCAGCGAGCATGTGATTGCGCAGATGGAAGCGCAGCCGAGGCACGCGTCCGGTGTTCGCCCACCACCGCCGCGCAAAGGCTTCGCAGCTCGCGCGCTTGCCGACGACGCCGGTCAGCGCCGGCTGCTCGCGCGCAAGGACGTCCGCGAACGCGTCGGCGGCGGCGACGTGGGCATCGCCGATACCGAGCGGCCATTCGCCGTTTTGCGCGCCGACGCCGGTCGCCGGACCGTCACGCCAAGTCGCCATGAAGCGCTTGTCGGTCGGCGGTCCCGACACGACCGCATCGACCCAGCCTTGCAGTGCGGCATGACGAGCGGGGTCGTGCGCAACCAACGGAAGCGCTTCCGCGATGAACGCGTGAACGTCGTCGAACCGGGTCAGCAACATGACGAGCCTGCGAGCGGTGCTACGATTCTGCCATCGACCCCCATCGTTTGCGTGTCCCTCTGGAAGACGACGTCGAGGCGCGCTCCTACAACATCACGGCGCGCGACGGCTATTCGCTTGGCGCCACGCTGTTCCGCAGCCGAACAGCAACAGACGTCGATCGGATCGCAATCTTCAATACCGGCGGCGGGCTCGCGGCGCGTCGCTACGTGCATTTCCATCACCACCTCGCCGCGGGCGGATTGCCGGTCGTCGCGTACGACTATCGCGGCGTCGGCGCTTCGCGGCCGGTCCGACTGCGCGGCTTTACTGCCGGTCTCGAAGATTGGGCGGACCTCGACCAGGCCGGCGTCATCGACGACACGCTCGCGCGATTCCCCGGCGCGCCGATCGCAACGATCTCGCACAGTGTCGGCTGTCTCGTCGCGTGTGCCGCGCCGAATGCGGGACGGATCGCGCGCATGGTGTGCATCGGGCCGCACACCGGCTACTGGCGCGACTATGCGACGCGTTGGAAGGTGCCGATGGCGCTCGTCTGGCATCTGTTGATGCCTTTCACGGCGCGAGCCGTCGGATACTTTCCCGGATCTTCGCTTGCATTGGGTGACGACCTGCCGCGCCGCTTCGCGCTGCAATGGGCCGCGCGCACGACGCCCGCATTGCGCATCGAACGCGGCGATCCCGAACATGCGCGGCTCGCGCAATTGGTCGAGAACGCGCGCGAGCTGAACGTACCGATGACGGTATTGAGCTTCAGCGACGATGCGTTCGCGAGCGACGCCGGCGTGAATCGCTTCATCGGCCTCGTGCCGAACGCTGCGATCACGCATCGACGCCTCGATGCGCGCGACGCCGCGGGCCGGCGCATCGGGCATTTCGGCTTTTTCAGCCGGCGCCAGCGGAAGCTTTGGGACGTCGTGCTGCGCTCAGCGACGGATTGAGTTACAGGAAGGCGCGCAGCGCATCCAGCACGGCATCCGGCTCCTCGGCCATCATCGCGTGGCCGCAATCCTCCAGCGTGACCACCTTGGGATCGGCAAGTGCAGCGATCAGCGCCTGCGCGGATAGGGCCGGCGCCATCAGATCGCGTGTTCCGACGACAACGAGCGCCGGGCAACGAAGCCTCGCGGCTGCCGCGAGCCCGCTCTGATAGCTGTTGCACGCTACGAGATCGGTATACAGCGCGCCCGCGTGCGAGCGCTGCATGAGGCGCAACGCCCCGCCGGGCATCCACAACCCCGGCACGGGATTGCCGCCCAACAGGCGCGCCGGGCTGAGCGACCAGCCCACGATGAATTCGTAAGCGAGCGGATCATTGGCTTGAGCGGCGCCGAGCAGCGTTTCGGACACCGGCATCGGGACGGCGGGCCCGAGCAAAGCAACGCGTCGCACGCGCTGCGGATGTCGCGACGCCGCTTCGAGTACCGCAAGCGAGCCGAGCGAATGACCGACGAGCGCGGCTTGCTCGATCTTCGCGGCATCGAGCAGCTGCGCGACCCATTCGGCGATGCGCTCGACGGTCGCCAGCGGATCGCCGGCCGAGCGTCCATGACCCGGTAGATCGACGGCCAGCACGTCGTAACCGTGATGCGCGAAATAGCGCGACTGCAACGCCCAGACACTGTGATCGTTCGCTGCGCCGTGAACGAAGACAACGCAGCGTCGACCGCGTTCGAGCTCGCGCGAGCCGGTGTACGCGTACGTTTCGTTGCCATCGACGGTGAGGCGCACTCAACTCTTTCCAGCCACGTACAGAGCGCGCGACAAATCCTCGATCAAGTCCTCCGGATCCTCGAGGCCGATCGACAGCCGGATCGTGCCTTCGCCGATGCCGGCGTTGCGCAGGTCGCTCGCGGACATGCGGAAGTGAGTCGTCGACGCCGGATGAATCACAAGCGACTTCGCGTCACCGACATTGGCGAGATGCGAGAAGAGCTTCAGCGTCTCGATGAAGCGTCGTCCTTGCGCACGCGTCGCCTTCAAATCGAAGCTGAACACGGCACCGCAGCCGCGCGGCAGAAGTTTCTTCGCGAGCTCGTGATCGGGATGCGATGAAAGCTCCGGGTAACCCACCGATGCGACCAGCGGATGCGGGACGAGGAAATCGACGATGCGTCGCGTGTTCTCGACATGCCGCTGCATCCGCACCGGCAGCGTTTCAATGCCCTGAAGAATCTGCCACGCGGTCGCGGGCGCCATGCAGGCGCCGAAGTCTCGGATACCTTCACGTCGCGCGCGCAGCAGAAACGCGGCCGTCGTCGATTCCTCGCTGAACACCATGTCGTGGAAGCCGTGGTACGGCGCGGTCAGCGTCGGAAATTTTGCGTCGGCCGCCGTGCGATGCCAATCGAAGTTGCCGGAATCGACGAGCACGCCGCCGATGACGACGCCGTGGCCCGACAGGAATTTCGTCGCCGAATGAAACACGAGGTCGACGCCGTGATCGAACGGACGCACGAGCCAGGGGGTGGTGAACGTCGAGTCGACGAGCAGCGGCAATCCGTTGTCATGCGCGACCTCGGCGATGCGCGGAAGATCGAGCACGTCGAGACCTGGGTTGCCGAGCGTCTCGCCGAACAGGAGCCGGGTCTCGGGGCGGATCGCGGCGCGCCACGCATCGATATCGCGCGGATCGACGAACGTCGTCGTGATGCCGAAGCGCGGCAGCGTGTAATCGAGCAGATTGTGTGAACCGCCGTAGAGCGCGCGCGACGCGACGATGTGCGCGCCCGCGCCCATGAGCGTCACGATCGCAAGATGCAACGCCGCCTGGCCGCTCGCCGTTGCGATCGCGCCGACGCCGCCCTCGAGCGCAGCGATCCGCTCCTCGAGCACGGCGCACGTCGGATTGGAGATCCGCGAGTACACGTGCCCGGCGCGTTCCATGTTGAACAGCGCCGCTGCGTGATCGCTGTCTGGAAAGACGAACGACGCGCTCTGATAGATCGGCGTCGCGCGCGCACCCGTCGCGGGATCGGGTCGCGCACCGGCGTGGAGACTAAGCGTGTCGAACCGGTGCGACTTTGGCCTGATCATGGCTCGATGGTATCGGAAGGTCGCGGTTGCCTGCCGCGGCCAAAGGCGTAGAATCGAACGATCGTTCGACCCAAGCGACCATGAAACCTGGCCCTTTCCATCGCGAGCCGGAGCCGCCGGACCTACCAGCCCCGGTGCCGCCCCGACGCCTCGAGCGCGGCCGCGGCGCCACGTTCAACCCGGGCAACCGTTACCGGCGCGATGCGCGCGAGTTGGTCGACGATGGCTGGCGGAACGAGGAAGAGGAACTGCTGCCGCCGCTCGCGACGACCGTTACCGTGCAGTTGTCGCGAACGATCATCGCGCGCAACCAATCACCCGACATCGCGTTCGATCGCTCGATCAACCCGTATCAAGGCTGCGAACACGGTTGTGTCTACTGTTACGCGCGTCCGACGCATGCGTACCACGACCTGTCGCCGGGCCTCGATTTTGAAACGCGCCTTTTCGCGAAGCCCGACGCGGCGAAACTTCTGATCGATGAACTTGGCACGCCCGGCTACGCGTGCCAGCCGATGGCGCTCGGGACGAATACCGACCCGTACCAGCCGATCGAACGAGAGTGGAAGATCACGCGTTCGGTGCTCGAAGTTCTCGCCGCCTGCGAGCATCCGTTCACGATCGTGACAAAAAGCGCTTTGGTCGAGCGCGACCTCGACGTAATTGCACCGATGGCGGCGAAGAACATGGCGCGCGTGTTCGTATCGGTAACCACACTGGACAAGACGCTCGCCCGCACGCTGGAGCCTCGCGCTGCCGCGCCGCATCGCCGGCTGCAGGCGATCGAGGCGCTCGCGAAGGCCGGAGTGCCGACCGGCGTAATGGTCGCCCCGATCATCCCGCAGCTGAACGACAAGGATCTGGAAGCGATCCTCGAAGCAGCCGCGTCCGCCGGCGCGAAGCACGCCGGCTGGGTCATCCTGCGCCTGCCGCTCGAGGTCGCGCCGCTTTTTCGCGATTGGCTCGCGACGCATCATCCGCTGCGCGCGAAACACGTGATGAGCATCGTTCGGCAGGTCCACGGCGGACGCGACTACGACGCAACATTCGGCAAGCGACAGCGCGGCACCGGCGCGTATGCGGATTTGATCGAGAATCGCTTCGCGATCGCATGCCGGCGGTTCGAGCTGAACGAGGATCGTGCGCCGCTCGATACGTCGCGATTCCGACCTCCACGTCCGCAATCTCCGCAAATGCCGCTGTTCTGACGGGCGCAGACAGTTGAATGCCGCGGCGCAGAAGGACGCGACCGTGGCGAAATCGAAACGCATCGAAAGCGAACGAATCGATGCGCGCAGCGAAGGCGGCGCGCAGGCGCCGCCGTGGCAGGTCTTGCGTATGGCCGATGTCGCTTGCAGAGCGGTGTATCGCTGATGACGGTGCCGCGCGCACTGCGATTCCCCGATCCACACGAGTTTTGCGCGTGCACAGATCGCACGCGGTGAACCTGCGGCTCGTGCGCGAGCTGCACCCGCCGTTGCACGGCGCATTTCGCATCTTGCTCGCGAACGGCAGCAAATTCCCATCGGGTCGCAGCTACCGGCTCCCCGATCCAGCGTTCGTTCGGCCTGACGGAGAGAGCCTCGCGTAGCGAGGCGTCAAACGGTTTAGTATCACGGCGTGAAGGACCTCGCCGCCCGTCTGGGAGACTGCTACACCGGCGCCGTGCACGACGTGCTGCGCGGCATGGGCCACGAGCACGTCGTAATGCCGCCGTCGATCAAGCCGCTCGATCCGTCGATCAAGGTGGCCGGTCCGGCATGGACCGTTTCAGGCCACATCGATCGCACGCTTTCGCGCGACGACACGCTGCTCGGCTGGTGCACGCTGCTTGGCAACGCGCCGTCGGGTCACGTGGTCGTCTGCCAGCCGCACAACCATGAGGTTTCGTTGATGGGCGAGCTGTCGGCGCAGACGCTCGCGGCGCGCGGCGTGCTCGGCTTCATCGTCGACGGCGGCTCGCGCGACACCGACCTGGTGATCGAGCAGCGCTTCCCCGTGTTCGCGAGCTTTCTGACGCCGTCGGACATCGTGCAACGCTGGACTCCGGACCGCTACGGCGCGCCGATCGACATCGGCGGCGTCACCATCCGCACCGGCGACTTCGTGCTCGGCGACCGCGACGGCGTCGTCGTGATTCCCTACGAGATCGCCGACTCCGTCGTTGCCGAAACGGAGAACGTCGTCGCAACCGAAAGCGACATGCGCCGTGCGCTGATCGGCGGCATGGACCCGGTCGAGGCGTATCGCAAGTTCGGCAAGTTTTGATCGGCTTGCAGCTGCTGCGTCCCCGAGCGGAATAGAACCGCGCCGTCGGCTGTTACCTTGTTGGCCACTCACGTTGCGCCCTGAAGGAATGCCATGTCGCTCGCCCGCCGCAGCCTCGCCGTTGTCGTGCCGTTGATCGCCGCCGCCTGGGTCGCCGGTGCCGCGGCGCAACCGTCCGCGATGACGTTCTTCATCACCAGCGTCAATCCTGGCAAAGGAGCGGACTTCGGCGGTCTGGCGGGTGCCGACAAGCATTGCCAGGCGCTCGCCGAAGCGGCCGGTTCGAAGGGTCGCGAATGGCGCGCTTATCTGTCCGCGAGTCCCGCTGGCGGCGGCGGCGTCATCAACGCGCGCGAACGAATCGGCAACGGACCGTGGCAGAACGCAAAGGGCGTCGTCATCGCGAAGGACGTCGCCGAGCTGCACGCGACGAACAATCTGAACAAACAGACGGCATTGAACGAGAAGGGTGACACGGTGAACGGCCGCGGCGACTCGCCAAACGTGCACGACATTCTGACTGGCTCGACCGCCGACGGCATGGCGATGACAGGAAGCGACGACCGCACGTGCGGCAACTGGACGAAAGGCGGCGAAGGCAACGCGATGGTGGGCCACCACGACCGCATGGGGCTCGACGATTCGGCACCCGCAAAGTCGTGGAACTCGTCGCATCCGTCGCGGGGCTGCAGCCTCGATGCGCTGCGCTCGACCGGCGGCGGCGGATTGATCTACTGCTTCGCGGCGAAGTGACTTGCCGGACTCCAGGCTGGCGTCACGTCGCGGCCGAGCAGTGCGCAGACGCATTCTCCGAGATCAACGCCGAGACGGCCGACGGCGGCGGCTGAACCGCCATCGCGCGCATCGGCATCGCGCGCGAATGCGGCGAACGCCTGCCAGTCGGAAGCGAGCTGCTCGACGAGAATGCGGGCGAGATCGTACGCGAGCATCTGTGCTTCCGTATCGTGGAACGCCGCACCGCTCCAGTACTGCTGGATGCGCGCGGGCGTCCAGTAGCTTCGATGCTTCGCGTCCATCTCTTGCGGTGTGTAGAGCGGCGGCGGTTTGCGCGTCAGCTGCTGCTCGGTGTTGACGGCAAGCCCCTCGTTGAGCCAAAGCGGCAGTGGCAGGTGATGCAAGGCGGCGTGCGTCAGCTCGTGCGCGATCACGAGCTCGAGCGTGGCGAGCTCGGCTTTGACGGTGATGAGGTGCGGATAAGGCTCGTCGAAGAACATGCCGCCGCTCGTTGCGTACTCGCCCGGCTGGTCATAGGCGTCAGCGGCGTAACGGTAGTACGCGTCCTCGTCGTCGAACACGACGACGCTGATCGCTTGGTCGCATGGCCGGGCGATGCCATCGAGCACGCGAAGAATGCGACGTTGCGTCCTCGCGACGTGGTCGAGCGTCACGCGTGCGACATCGGTTTCGAGCGACGAAAGCAGCCGCGCGCCGCTCGTTTCGACGAGCTGGTAATGCATGCCGAGCGAATCGCGAAGCGACGCGAGCCATGGCGCTTGCGCGGCGGTTGGTTGACTTCGCGTCGACTCGGAGGGCGGCGAAACGGCAACGTCACCGTTGTCGCGTGCGCCGATCCAGCGCTTCAGCCGTTGCAGCATGCGCGGGCGCGCGCGAGGTGCGCTGTCACTTGCCGGACTTGCGCTTTGCCGCGGATGCGACGAGCCGCGCCGGGTCGACGATCGCGCGCTTGTGCGTGCCCTTGCCGATCTCGCCGGCCGCATCGCGCGCGCTGACATCGAACACGAACAACTTGCCTTCGCGGCCGACGTAACGTGCGGTCGCGACGACGGTTTCACCAGCGGCCGTCGCGGCGGTGTGATTCACATCGACGGACACACCGACCGAGAGTTCACCGTCTTGGAGCGCGCGCTGCAGCACGCGCGCGCCGGCGACCTCCATCCACGCGATCATGCGCGATGTTGCGAAGACCGGCGGAAAGCTGTCGGTCGGCGCACGACCGACAACGGTCGCGAGATCGTCGGGACCCACGATGCCCTCGACGTGCGCGGTGTCACCGACGGCGGGCTCTCGCATGGCGCTCGACAAGAGGACGTAGCAAATCGTGCGACACTCTACACGTCGTGCGGCCGCCTGAAGGCACCGCTCGGCGATCATCCGGGTTTTTCCAACCGTCACGTCATGAAGAACCTTTTCGTCACGATCCTGATCGTCATCGTCGCGATGGCGTCCGGCTACTACGGCGGTCGACTGGCGCAGGAGTCCGCGCCGCGCGTCGCCGTCACGCCGCCGCCTCCGCCGGCCGAGCCGAAGACGCAGCCGCCGATTGTCACCGCACCGGTTGCACCGCCCATTGCGCCAGCGACGGCGGGTAACGCGCTCTCCGGAACCTATAGGAGCGCCGTCGAGCGCGCTGCGCCGTCGGTGTTCACCGTGCACTCGGCGCGCACGATGTCGCGCGGTGCGCTGCGCTTCGGCGGGCAGGACATGTTCACCCAGGGACTCGGGTCGGGCGTGCTGCTCGACAACGAAGGTCACGTATTGACCAACAACCACGTCGTGCAGGATGCGACACAACTCGCTGTTGTCGTGCCCGATGGCACGCTGCGCCAGGGCCGGCTGATCGGGACCGATCCGGACACCGATCTCGCGCTGTTGCGCATCGATCCGAAAGGCCTGAAGCCGATCGCGATCGGCAACGTGAAGGAGCTCGCCGTCGGTGATGTCGTGCTGGCCGTGGGCAATCCGCTCGGCGTCGGCCAGACGGTGACGCAAGGGATCGTGAGCGCCGTCGGCCGCAAAGGCATCGGCATCAATCCGATCGAGAACTTCATCCAGACCGACGCGGCGATCAATCCTGGGAATTCCGGCGGTGCACTCGTCGACACGTCGGGCCGGCTCGTCGGAATCAACACGGCGATCCTCTCGCGCGGCGGCGGCTCGGAAGGCATCGGCTTTGCGATTCCCATCGACCTCGCACAGCAGGTCGTTGCGAGCTTGCAAAAATCGGGGCGAGTCACGCGCGGCTATCTCGGCGTCTCGACGGCGCTGCCGCGCGGTCAAAAAGGCGCGCTGGTTTCCGGCGTGCAACGCGGCGGACCGGCCGATCGCGCCGGTGTCGAGCCGGGCGATGTGATCGTTCGACTCGGTGAGCGCGAGATCGCGCAACCGGACGACTTGCTTTCCGCAACGCTCGAGCTCGAGCCGGGACGACGCGTCGCGATCGACGTCGTGCGCGACGGACGACGCCAGAGTCACGAAGTGGAGCTCGGGCGACGTCCGCCGTTGCGGCGCGTGTCGCCGCCCGTTGGACCCGGCGGTTAAAACCGAACTAAGCCGCTTTCGCCATCGCCTGGCGCGCCGTACGACGCATCAGCCGCCCGGCCCACGCGCTGTCCGGCTTGTGCACCAGGCGCTCGGCGAGATAGTGGCGCGCACGTCGGCCGTCGCCGCTTCTGATCGCCGCCTCGATCATCGTCAGCGTGATCACGTCGCGTTGCGCATGACTGCCGCCGAAACGATTCGCGATGTCGCGCACCGGCTCGATCGCCGCGATCGCATCGGCGTAGCGACGCTGGCCGAACGCGCGCAGACCTTCGACGAGTGGCAGACCGACGTCGCGCGTCATCGATGCGTTGAGGGTTTGCGCGCCTGCGCCGTGCGCCATGCCCACGACGAGCTTGTCGAGCTCGCGTTCCCGGCCGGTCGCAACGAAGGCCATCGCGGCATGCGCGTCGTTGAACGCGTAGAAGCCCGGCTCGCTCTCGATGCGCGCTTGCCACTCGTCGGCGACCTGCGCGAAACGGTTGCCGATGTCGACGCCTTCGAGATGCATGCGCCAGAGCATCGCCGTCGCGTCGATCAGCGAGAGCAAATACGGCGCCGGTCCCGGATGAATCGACGTATCCCATAACGCCAGCGCACGGTCGTGGCGCCCTGCGTCCATGTGGAACAGGCCCAGGTGCCAGTAGTTGTGGAACGCGAACGCGTTGTCGGGCGCCCAGTCGCCCTCGCGCGACGCGAGGAACGCGATGCCTTCGTCGACGCGGCCCTGCATCTCCATCACGTGCACGACGGCGTGCACCGCCCAGCCGTCGCGGGGCTCGATCGAAAGTGCGCGCATCGCGGTGGCTTCGGCGTCCGCGTACTGGTTCATCTCCTCGAGGCCGAACGCATGCATGCCGAGCACGTACGAGAAGCCGGGCACGGTCTCGTCCCACGAGGGCAGCACGCGCGAGATCCGGTTGCGCAGGTTCAGCGCATCGCCGCGGAAGAAGTCGAGCAGATGCGCGACCTGCACGGTGAACGCGTCACGTGGGTAGTCGATCAGCACGCGGTCGAGCAGCCGCGAAGCCCCCTGCCAGTCGCCGCCGACGAGCTTGTCACCTGCGGCGAGCAGCGTGAGCTCGCGCGAGTTCGCGAAGCGTGCGTGGACTTGCGCAGCGTCGAGCGATTCCGCCGCCATCGGCACGAACTGCCGCTCGGCGAGCGTGTAGAGCACGAACGCCTTGAAGAGGTGGGCGGCGATGAAACCGGGCGCCTGTGCGATCGCTTCGTCGATCGTCGCGATCGGATCGCCGACGTAGGATTGGAACTGCTTCAGAGCCGTCTCGTAACGCAGGATGGCGACGGAGTCGGCGCCAGTGACCGGGATGCCGCGAAGGTCGTTCTTCATCGCTTTCTTTCTTCCAACGGAACGAAATTGAGGACCCGCCATGATCGACGTTTGCGTCGCCGGATGACAGGGACTCCGCCCCCCGGCGCGCCGCTGGTACTGCATACGGCGTGCAAACGGGGCCGCCGGGTTGGGACAAGGGTCCCGGACGCATGAAACGCTCCCTCAGACGATCGGTAGCGTCAGATACTTTGCGAAGGCCGGACGCTTGCGAATCGCCGCCGCATAGCGCTCGACATTCGGACGCGCTTCCCTTTCGCACGGCAGCCCGAGCCATCGATGCGCCGCGCACGCGAGCGGGATGTCGGCCATCGTCAACACGTTGCCGACCGCGTAGTCGCGTTGCGCAAGATGCGCATCGAGAATCGCCAACTTCGGCTCGGTCTTCGCGATCGACGCCTGAAGCGCGGCGGCATCGCGCTTGTCCGAGGGCGTCCGGATCAACTGCCAGAACGCGTCGGTCATCGCCGGCGTGACGGTCGTGGCCTGCCAATCCATCCAGCGGTCCGCATCGGCCGCGAGCTTCGGGTCATCGGGCCAAAGTCCGCCGCCCCCATGCGTTCGAGCGAGATAGCGAACGATCGCGTTCGACTCCCACAGCACGAAGTCGCCATCTTCGATCACCGGAATGAGCGCGTTCGGATTGAGCCGCTTGTATTCGGGCGTGTTGACGATGCCGAACTGCCCGCCCGCGTCGACGCGCTCGAACCGCAGCCCAAGCTCCTCCGCGCAGATGACGACCTTCTGGACGTTGATCGACGTTATCCGGCCCCAGATCTTCAGCATCGACGCACTCCCCATTCGCACGAGCTTCGAGGATACCGGAGTCGAGCGAGGGTCTCACCAATCCGATCAGACCTCGTTGGTTTGTGATTTCTACGAGTGTGTCACTATGAAGAGCGGCGTCGCTGCACCGGCACGGACAACTCCGGACGGTTCACCAGAGAGGGGAATTTCTTGAAGAATGTCAGGAATGTATTGAGAGCAGGAGCGTTGGCCACCGTCTTGGTCGGCAGCACCGGCGCGTGGGCGCAAGCATGCACGGGCGTATCACCCTTCACGGATGTCGCGCCCTCGGACTTTTTCTGCCAGAGCACCGAGTGGCTCAAGAACCGCCAGGTGACACTCGGCTGCGGCGGTACCTCCTATTGTCCCGGCGACGTCGTCACGCGCGGCACGATGGCGGCGTTCATGAAGCGGCTCGGCACCGCGTTGACGCCGGAGATCCTGTATCGCCAGGCGGTCAGCGGCGCCATCACGCTTCCTGGCGAACCACCCGACCCAGCGCAATTGCGTTGCGTCACCATCGACAGCGAGGTTGTTGCCTATCCGCGCCAGGTTCTCGTTTCCGGCGCCCTGGCGGGCTTGGCCGACTTGAACGACGTCTCCTGGCGCGCATTCGTCCTGGTTAGCACTGACGCGGGCGCGACTTGGGCCACGCTGAACGGTGTCAACACGGTGCCGCTGCGCGCAGGGTCGGGGCCCGGCGGATGGTCGACCGCGTCGGTGATCGAAAAGGCCGACTTGGCGCCGAATCTGGCATACCGGTTCTCGATCGGCGTACGGAGGGACAATGTCGATGCGGGAACGATCGGGAACTTCATCGACAGTCGATGCCACCTCGCTGCGACCATCTACAACCGCAACGGAACGTCGTCGCCGCTTGACGCGCAGTAGTCGAAGTGAAGCGGCTCAGGCGTTACTGGGCCGCTTTCGCTTCCGCTGGTTTACGATCGACTCCCTCGGACTTCTCCATTCGGCGTCGCCTGCTCGATTCGGTTCCGTGACCATCCTCAACGATCACAGTTGTTCCTAGCCCGGCGTGCGCGTATCAGCGTCGTTACGTTTCACGCCACGGAGGTTCATGAATGCGAGCGCCACCTGCAGCACGACGAGCGCCCATGCGCCGTCATGCCAGCCCCACGCGATCCATAGCACGTTGCTGACCAGGAAGACGCGGAACCCCCACTCGCGACGCTTCTCCTGGCTCGACGCGGTGAGCCACGCCGAGACGATCGTGACCACCATTGCGGGCCACTGCAGCCAGTCGAGATCGAACATGCCCCGACGCTAAGCGGGCACGGCCCCGCTGTCTGTCGGCGTTTGCCGGACGGTCTATTGCGATCGTGCGTGAATCGCCGCGGCGGCCGTCAATCCGGATTCGATCGCGCCCTGGATCCACGCGTGCGCGAGCGAGGCGTGCTCGCCGGCGAAGAACACGCGACCTTCGGGGGCGACGATGTGATCGTGAAGCAGCGTCTGCTGTCCCGGCTCGAACAGCGCAAACGCGCCGCCGGCATGCGGATCGTCGTGCCACATCTTCGACGCGCCGACTTCGTACTCCGCGAGCGCTTGCGGATGAATTATCGCCACGTTTTCGAGCGCCTGCGCAAGGCGCTCGTCGTGGCCGAGCGAGCCCCACCGCTGCGCATCTTCGCCCCACGTGTAGCTTGCGAGCAGCACGCCACGCCCATGATCCCGACCGTGCTCCGGGTAGAAGATGTTGCGGATCGGGAGATCGGTCACCGTGCCGCCGCCGACGATGCCATCGTCCTCCTCCCAAAAGCGGCGCCGGAACTGCAAGAAGACCTTGGCCGACGCGTCGTAGCGAAGCTGGCGGATCGCGCGTCGCTTCGCCGTCGAGAACGGATGCACGATTTCGACATGCCGCAACACCGGAAACGGAACGGTGACGATCGCGTAGTCGGCCGTGATCCGCGCGCGATTGCCGGTCGTTTGGTAGTGGATCGTCACGTCGCGCTCGCCCGCTTCGATCGCCGTCATTCGCGCACCGAAGCGGATGCGGTTGGCAAGCGCCGGCAGGAACGCGCGTGGCAACAAGTCCATGCCGCCGTCGATCTGCAGCAGGTCGACGTAGAAACGGCCGACCTCCTCGCGCAGGAGCTCGAGAAAACACGAGTTCATCAGCGCCTCCTGGTTCTGCAACAGACCAAAGAGCTCGATCAGCGGCTCGGGCCACGACTGTCGCTCGAGAAACTCGCGCGTCGAGTAGCCGTCGTAACGCTCGACGATCGACCGCCATGCGACCTCCCCGCCGCGCTCGATCTCCTCGGCAAGCGGACGGATCGCCTCTTCCCAGCGCTTGCCGCAAGTGGACGCTCGATCCTGCTCGCTCATCTCCCCCGCGAAGAGCGACGGATCGGCGTCGATTTCCCTCCAGCGGTATCGGCGTCCCGACAGGTGACAATAGGCGTCGGGGTTCTGCAGCTTGAACGCATTGAGGTTCAGTCCGAAACGCTCGACGTACGCGAGCGTGAGCGCGTGCGTGCGCGGGATGCGCATCGCGCCGGCTTCGCCGTAGAGCCCCGGCATGAACGGCTCCCGCAGCGTGAGGATGCGGCCGCCGACGCGGTTCTGCGACTCGATCAGCACCGGATCGTGTCCCGCGCGCAGAAGCTCGTGCGCTGCGACGAGTCCCGCCATTCCGGCGCCGACGATGACGACGCGCTGACGAGGCCCCGTCGTTGGTGGAAGACCGTGATGAATGACGCGCAGCGCCTCGACGGAAACGCTCACGATCAACGACGCGCCGGTGCCATCAACGCCGGATCGACCAACCGCGGCTTGCGGTCCGCCATGCTGTCGAACGCGCGGTTCATGCCGCGGCGGAAGTCGAGGTCCTCGGTGACCTTCGTTGCGCGAACGATGCAGCGAGACGCATCGATGAAGCGGACGTCGATGTCCGCGAACCCCGTCGCCTTCAGCATGTCGATCACGCAAAGTGCGGACGGCTGCCACCACATGCCGGCATAGAAGCGGCCATAGTTCGCGTACGACGCGTCGAAATCCTCGACGGCGTTGGTTTCGATGAGCAGCGTCGCGCTCGGCTTCAACAGCCGGTTCATGTCGTAGAGACCGACGAGCATGTCGCTCAGGTGGTAGAGCACGCCTGCGCAGAAAACGATGTCGAGCGACCGCGGCGCGATGTGACGCTCGAGCCCGTAGACCGTCGCCGTGATGCACTCGATGTTGCGAAGATCGAATACGCGCGCAAGCAACCGGCATTGATCGACGTGCGGCGGAAGCTCGTCGACGGCGTAGACCGTTCGCGCACCGCGCGATGCAAGGATGACGGCGATGCCGCCTGTGTAGCAGCCGATGTCGGCGACGTCGAGGGAGTGGAGACGTTGCGGCCACCAGCCGAGTGCGTCCAGCGTTCCGACGATCGATAAGTAAGCATCACCGAGCAACCCCTCCTTGACGAACGGACCGAAGTCGATCGTGTGACCCCAGCCATACTGCGCTTGTTGTCCGATCGCTTCGACTTCGGTGCGCAATGCCGCGACTCGCGCCGAAGACGCATCGCGGAGGCGCAGCGGCCAGTCGGCCTGGCGCACGGTCGTTCGCATCGAGTTAGTGAACCATCCGTATCGAAGGTCGCCACGATACACGCGGAACTTGCGTCATGCCGGCGATCGAGCAAGCGCGCTGGTGTCGGCGGATCGTGGTTATCGAGCTTACGCTCGCCGACGGGTCGGCGAGCGTCACCGGCGCCACTATCGCCGCGACGTCGAAGCGTGTTCGGGATCGGGTGAGGGCGCTGACGTCGGCAAGCGGTGCGCCTCTCGTCGGACCGTCGGCGAGTACCATGTCGTGCGAACATCAATGCGAGCGACGAAACGATGCAGGCGCTCCGCGGCCTCAAGGTCCTCGAGCTCGGGCAGCTGATCGCCGGCCCGTTCGCCGGCAAGACGCTCGCCGAGTTCGGCGCCGACGTGATCAAGGTCGAGCCGCCGGGTGTCGGCGATCCGCTGCGCAAGTGGCGGATGCTGCGCGACGGCACCTCGGTGTGGTGGGAGGTGCAGTCGCGTAACAAGCGCTCCGTGTGCCTCGATTTGCGAGAGCCCGAGGGTCAGGAGGCCGTTCGCGCGCTCGCACGCGAAGCGGATGTGGTCATCGAGAACTTCAAGCCCGGCACGCTCGAGCGCTGGGGCCTCGGCTGGGAGCGACTGCATGCCGAGAACCCGAAGCTCATCATGCTGCGGATCTCGGGTTACGGCCAGACCGGGCCTTATCGCGACAAGCCCGGGTTTGGCGTGCTCGGCGAATCGATGGGCGGGCTTCGTCATCTCACAGGCGAGCCGGGCCGCGTGCCGGTTCGCGTCGGCGTATCGATCGGCGACACGCTTTCTGCGTTGCATGGCGTGATTGGCGTGCTGATCGCGCTCTACCATCGCAGCGCGAATGGCGGCGCAGGTCAGGTCGTCGACGTCGCGCTGTACGAGTCGGTGTTCAACGTGACGGAGAGCCTGCTGCCGGAGTACGACGCATTCGGCGCGGTGCGTGGACGTGCTGGCAGCGCGTTGCCCGGCATCGCGCCGACGAACGCGTATCCGTGCAAGGACGGGCAGTACGTGCTCGTCGCCGGCAACGGCGACAGCATCTTCAGGCGGCTGATGCGCGCGATCGGCCGCCCGGATCTCGAAGCCGATCCGTCACTCGCGCACAACGACGGTCGCGTGACGCGCAGCGACGAGCTCGATGCGGCGATCACCGAGTGGACGCAGCAACGATCGCGCGACGAAGTGCTCGCCGCAATCGATGCGGCCGATGTGCCCGCGGGACCGATCTACTCGATCGCCGACATCGTTGCCGATGCGCAATACCAGGCACGCGACATGATTCTCGACACGACAGCCTCCGACGGCCGCTCGCTCAAGGTGCCGGGGACGGTCCCGAAGCTTTCCGCAACACCAGGCGGCATCGTTCACCGCGCTCCGCGTCTCGGCGAGCACAACGCGGACCTCGAACGCAAAGGCTGGCCGAGCCGCGACTGACCGGTCGCCCGACGACACCACAATGAAACCTGGCAACAACATACGGCTTTATGTCAAGGAGGTCGCCACGCGCGACGGCTTTCAGATGGAGCCGCTTCATCCCGACCGACGACAAGGTCGCGCCGATCGATCGGCTCTCATCGCTCGGCTACGCGAAGGGAGTCGAGTCGACGAGTTCAACGTCGTCATGTCGGTGAGCGAGACGCACAACCTCGCCAACCTGCGCATGACGCGCGAGCAATCGTTCGCTGAGCTCGGCGACGTGATCGCGTTGGCGAAGGAAGCGAAAGTGCCGGTCAATGTTTCGCTGTCCTGCTCGTTCGGCTGTCCGATGGAGGGGGACGTGCCGGCATCTCGATTCGACATGTCGCTCGGCGGCATCGGCGGGTGTCCGTACGCGCCCGGCGCGTCGGGGAACGTTGCCACCGAGAACGTCGGGCACATGCTCGAGTGCATGGGATACGACACCGGCCTTGATCTCGATGGCTTGATCGAGGCATCGGCGCAGCTCGAGACGCTGGTCGAGCATCCGCTGCCCGCGCAGGTGTCGCGCGCGGGGCCGCGGCTGAAGCATCACGAGCCGCCGGCGGGTTTTGCGGAGATCGCTGCGCGGGCCCATGCGCGGCGTGAGAACGCCGTGGAGCGACCGCTTCGTTAAGGCGCCGCCCGCATCGGCATCGACACGAACACGCCGAACTCCTCGGCGAAGTTGACCGACACGCGCGCGTGCACGCGCCCCTGCTCGTCGTAGAAGCGTGACGGCGTGACGAGCGGAAAGACCGCTTCGTGCCACACGTTCGGATGCAGGTACAAACCGGCTCCGCCATCGACGTAGAACGTGACGAAATCGGACGGCGTCACGTCGTCGCCGGGCAATGCGAGCGCCGTGACGAACGGCTCAGCGTTTCGCGGAAAGAACAACTGCCCGCCGTCGGGATGGTAGTTGGCATGCCATAAGAGCAGCCGGTCGCGCGGCACCGTCGGTTCGCCGTCGCGACGCGCATCGCCGGGATTGCGCGACCAGCCGAGCAGGTACTGATCGCCGACCGCCGTGTTGCGGCCGAACATCGTGTCGCCTTCCCACCAGAATGCGAACTCACCGACCGCCGTGCCGCCCTGATCGCCGGTGCCTTCGTCGACCGGCCGCCGGTCTGCGGCGGGCCAGCGCACGATCTCGATCTCGCATTCGTTGCGGCTTTTCACCAAGCGACCGTACCCTTCGAGCGACGCGTTGGTGGCGCGCACCAACGGCGTCTCGTGCCACGGCAAGCGCGCCGGCACTGGCGGTGCCAGGTAATCAACCACTGTCAGTGGCTGGGCCTTCCGACCGGCGCGCCCGACTTCCCGACGAGAAAATCGAGATCAACGCCCTCGTCCGCCTGCAGCACGGTGTCGCAATACAGCTTGACCCATCCGCGATCGCTGTGCGGCGGGGGCGGCCGCCATTGGCGCTTGCGATCCGCGAGCTCGTCATCGCTGACGTACAGATGCAGCTTGCGCTCTTCGACGTCGATCTCGATGACATCTCCGTCGCGCACGAGCGCGAGCGGTCCGCCGGCTGCTGCTTCGGGCGACGTATGCAACACGACCGTCCCATACGCCGTACCCGACATGCGCGCGTCGCTGATCCGCACCATGTCGGTCACGCCCTGTTTCAGGAGCTTCGCCGGCAGCGCGAAGTTGCCGACTTCCGGGAAGCCCGGGTAGCCCTTCGGTCCGCAGTTCTTCAGCACGAGGATGTCGTCGGCATTGACGTCGAGTGCGGGATCGTCGATGCGCGCGTGCAGATCCTCGACGTTCTCGAACACGACGGCGCGCGCCTTGTGCTTCATTAGCGCCGGCGTGGCCGCCGATGGCTTGAGGACCGCGCCGTTCGGCGCGAGGTTGCCGCGCAGCACGGCGATGCCGCCGAGCTCCTTGAATGGCGCTTTCAGCGGCGTAATGACCTTGTCGTCGTAGTTGACCGCGTCCTTGCAGTTGTCCCACAGAGAGCGGCCATTCACGGTCATCACGCCTTTATGCAAGAAACTGCCTATTTCGCGGATGACGACGGGCAGGCCGCCCGCGTAGTAGAAGTCCTCCATCAGGTACTGGCCCGACGGCATCAGGTTCACCAGGCAGGGCATTTCGCGGCCGAGCCGGTCCCAGTCGTCGAGCGTAACGTTGACGCCGACACGACGCGCGATGGCCAACAGATGCACGACGGCGTTCGTCGAACCGCCGATCGCGCCGTTGACCATGATCGCATTCTCGAATGCTTCACGCGTCAGGATCTGCGAGAGCCTCATGTCCTCCTTGACCATTTCGACGATTCGCCGGCCAGTCATGCGCGCAAGCACCTTGCGGCGCGAGTCGACGGCGGGGATCGCGGCGTTCGTCGGAAGGCCGAGGCCGAGCGACTCGACCATCGACGCCATCGTCGACGCCGTGCCCATCGTCATGCAATGGCCGGCCGAGCGCGACATGCACGCTTCCGCCTCGGGCAGCTCGGACATCTGCATCGTGCCGATCTTCAAAGCTTCGGTGAATTTCCACGTGTGCGTGCCCGACCCGATCGTTTCGCCACGATAGCGGCCGTTCAGCATCGGTCCGCCGGAGAGCCCGATCGTCGGCAGGTCGCACGACGCCGCGCCCATGACCAGCGCCGGCGTCGTCTTGTCGCAGCCCATCATCAGCACGATGCCGTCGAACGGATTCGCGCGAATCGACTCCTCGACATCCATCGCGACCTGGTTGCGGAACAGCATCGTCGTCGGCCGCATCACCGGCTCGCCGAGGCTCATCACCGGGAACTCGAGCGGGAAGCCGCCGGCGTCGAGCACGCCGTACTTCACGTGCTCGGCGAGCTCGCGAAAGTGCGCGTTGCACGGCGTCACCTCGGACCACGTGTTGCAGATGCCGATGACCGGCCGGCCCTCGAACTGGTCGTGAGGGAAGCCTTGGTTCTTCATCCACGACCGATGGACGAGCGCGTCGCGATCGTCGCGGCCGAACCACGCTTCGGATCGGAGCTTGCGATTCTTGGGTTTGCTGTCGTCAGGCATGAGGATCGGTCAACGGTGTCACATGACGGCGCCGAGGTACCACGGTATGAACTCGCTTTGTCCATACCCGTGCAATTCGCTCTTCGTCTTCTCGCCCGAGCACGTTTCGAGCATCAACGCGAAGAGCTTGTCGCCGACTTCGGCCACCGACTCGTTGCCGTCGACGATCGTGCCGGCGTTGAGGTCGATGTCGTCTTCCTGCCTGATCCACAACGCCGTGTTCGTCGAAAGCTTGATCGACGGCGCCGGTGCGCAACCGTACGCCGAACCGCGTCCCGTGGTGAAGACGATCAGATTCGCACCTCCGGCGACCTGCCCCGTCGCCGACACCGGGTCGTAGCCGGGCGTGTCCATGTAGACGAAACCCTTCGTCGTCACCGATTGCGCGTACTCGAGCACGTCGACCAGATTCGTCGTGCCGCCCTTCGCGACCGCGCCGAGCGATTTCTCGAGGATCGTCGTCAATCCGCCCGCCTTGTTGCCCGGCGACGGGTTGTTGTTCATCTCGCCCTTCTCGCGCGTCGTGTAGTCCTCCCACCACTTGATGCGCTGGATGATCTTCTCGCCCACTTCGCGCGAGACGGCGCGACGCGTGAGCAGATGCTCGGCACCGTAGATCTCAGGCGTTTCGGACAGGATCGCGGTGCCGCCGTGCCGAACCAGCAAGTCCACCGCCGCTCCCAGCGCGGGATTCGCCGTGATGCCGGAGTAGCCGTCGCTGCCGCCGCATTGCAGGCCGACGGTGATATGCGATGCCGGCACGCGCTCGCGCTTGGCGTCGTTCGCAAGCGGCAGCATCTCTTCGATCATCGCGATGCCCGCCCTGATCGTCTTCGTGGTGCCGCCCGTGTCCTGGATGCTGAACGTGCGCAACAGCGCGCTTTCGTGCATCGATTCGGCGCCGAGCAACGCGCTGATCTGGTTCGATTCGCAGCCAAGCCCGACGACCAGCACGCCCGCGAAGTTCGGATGCTTCGCGTAGCCGCCGAGCGTCCGGCGCAGGATCTTCATGCCGTCGCCGTGCGTGTCCATTCCGCAGCCCGACCCGTGCGTCAGCGCAACGACGCCGTCGACGTTCGGATAGGCAGCCAGGCGCTCGCGCGTGAAATGGTCGGCAATGCCGCGCGCGACCGTCGCCGAGCAGTTGACCGTCGAGAGAATTCCGAGATAGTTTCGCGTGGCCACGCGGCCGTCGCGCCGGACGATGCCGTCGAACGTCGCCGGCGGGTGGACGTACGCGGTGGGCTTCGCATCGGCGCCGAATGCGTAGTCGCGATCGAACGCGCCCATCGCCAGGTTGTGCAGGTGAACGTGCTCGCCGGCTGCGATGTCGCGGGAAGCAAAGCCGATGATCTGGTCGTAGCGCTTGACCGGCGCGCCCTTCCTGATCGCACGCGTCGCCACCTTGTGGCCCGGCGGCACGAGACCCGAGATCGTCACCTTCTCGTCCAACAGTTGCGTGCCGCCGACCAATTGCGCGCGGGCGATGACGACGTCGTCGTTCGGATGCAAGCGGATCGTGAGCGAAGTCTGCGTAAGCATTACGGAATCCTTTCGACCGGATCAGTGCACGGTCGCGTTGACGACAGAGAGCCGCTCGATCGCAGCGAAATCCCACTCGATGCCGAGCCCGGGCTCGTCCGGCGGAATGGCGTAGCCGTCGACGATCGTCATTCGAGACGTCGTGATGCCGTCGAGTTGTGGGATGTACTCGACCCATGCACCGTTGGGAACAGCAGCCGTCAAGGAGACGTGCAGCTCCATCAGGAAGTGAGGGCAGACAGCGACATTGAACGCCTCTGCCAGATGCGCGACCTTGAGCCACGGTGTGATTCCGCCGATGCGTGCGCAATCGACCTGCACGATCGAGCATGCGCGCCGCTCGAGGTACTCGCGAAACTGCGCCGGGTGGTAGAGCGACTCGCCAACGGCGATCGGCATCGTTGCGACCGACGCCAGCTCGACATGGCCGCTCACATCTTCGGCCGGCAACGGCTCTTCGAGCCAACCCAGGTCGAGTCCGTCGTACGCGTGCGCGCGACGGCGCGCTTCTGCGACGGTGAACGCCTGGTTCGCATCGACCATCAACGCGAACGCATCGCCGACCGATTCGCGAACAGCGGCAAGGCGCGCGACGTCTTCGGTGATCGACGGCCGACCGACCTTGATCTTCGCGCCCTTGAATCCCGACGACTTCGCTTCCTTCGCCTCTTTCACGAGCTGCTCGGATGAATGATGCAGCCAGCCGCCTTCGGTCGTATAGACCGGCACGCGAAGTTGCGCGCCGCCAGCGGCTTTCCACAGCGGCAGACCGATGCGCCGACACTTCAGGTCCCACAACGCCGTATCGATTGCGGCGAGCGCCAGGCTCGTGATCGCACCGACCGCGGTCGCATGGGTTGCAAAGAACAATTCCTTCCACAGGCGTTCGATCTCGAACGCATCACCGCCGATGAGCCGCGGCGCGAGGTGATCGCGCAGAAGCGCCACGACCGACGATCCGCCCGTGCCGATCGTGTACGCATAGCCGGTCCCCTGCGCACCGTCGCGGCAAGTGATCCGCACGATCGGCGTCTCTTGCTTGACGAACGACTGGATCGCATCGCTGCGCACGACCTTCGGCGCCAGATCGACGTGGAAGATCTCGACGCGCTCGATCGCGTCCGACGAGCTCGCCGTCACGGATAGAACTGCCTCGGCAGCCATAGCGAGATCTGCGGCACGTAAGTCAAGAGCAGCAAACTGCCGAGCAACGGCACGAGCCACGGCAGGATCGCCATCGTCGTGCGCTCGAGCGACAGGTTCGCGACGCGCGCGAGCACGAAGAGCACGATGCCCATCGGCGGATGCAACAGTCCGATCATCAGGTTCAGCACGACGATCAATCCAAAGTGCACTGGATCGATGCCGAGCTTCAGCACAACCGGCATCAGCACCGGCACGGCGATCAGGATCGCCGCCGTGGGCTCGAGGAAGCAGCCGACGAAGAGCAGCAGAAGGTTCACCAGCAGCAGGAACACCCACGGCGCGTCGGTGAAGGAGAGCACCCATTCGGTCACCATGTCGGTGACGCGCGTTGCCGTCAAAAGCCAGCCGAAGATCGACGCCGCAGCGACGATGAACAGCACGACCGCCGTCGTCTCGATCGTCTCCATCGAGACCCTGGTGAACATGCGGAACGACAGCGTCCGATACCAGACGAAGCCCAGGAACAGTGCCCAGATGGACGCGGCGACGGCAGCTTCGGTTGGCGTGAACAGGCCGCTCGCCATGCCGCCGATCAAAAGCACCGGCGTCATGATCGGAAGCACCGCGTCGAACTTGAGCAGCCAGTCGGCGCCGAACAAAAGCACGATGCCGACGAGCGACGCGGTCAAGGCGTCGACGCCCATCTTCCAGGCGAACCACACGGCGATCGGGAATCCGATGACGACCCCGAGTTCGACGATCGACTTCGACACGCGGCTCCACTGGAACTTGATGTCCGCCCCCCATTTGTTCTTGTGCGCAAAATAGGCGACGGTGAGCATCATCAGGAACGTCATCACCAGGCCCGGCATGATGCCGGCGAGAAACAACTGGCCGATCGAGACGTTGGCGACCATGCCGTAGATCACGAACGGCAGCGACGGCGGGATGATCGGCCCGAGCGTTGCCGACGCCGCCGTCACGCCGACGGCAAACTCCTTGGTGTAGCCATGATCGCGCATCGCCTTGATCTCGATCGTGCCGAGACCGGCCGCGTCTGCGATCGCAGTCCCCGAGAGTCCCGAGAAGATCACGCTGCCGATGATGTTGACGTGGCCGAGGCCACCCTTGAGCCAGCCGACCAACCCGAGTGCGAAGTCGTAGATTCGATTCGTGATCCCCGCCGTGTTCATCAGCGCGCCGGCGAAGATGAAGAACGGCACGGCGAGCAGCGGAAAGCTGTCGACGCCGCTGATCATCCGGTGCACGACCGCCATGCCTGGCGTGCTGCCCGTCACCCAGATGTAGATCAGCGACGCGCCCGCCATCGCGATGGCGACCGGAATCCCGGTCACCATCAGCGTGAGGAACGACGTGAGCAGCGTGCCGGTCACACAGTCTCCTCGATGGCGTGCTCGGGGCGCTCGAGCAGACTCCAGCCTCTGCGCCAGTTCTCGATCGCAACCTGCACCGAGCGGATCGTCGCCGCTGCGAACCCGAGCAAACAGAAACCGTAGACAAGGTTCACTGGCAAGTCGACGACGGTCATCTTGTAGTAGCTCATCCGCCCCATCATCTCGTAGGTCAGGTAGACGGCGATCGCGAAGAACGCGATGCGGATGATGTCGATGACGGTCGAGAGCGTTCGCCCCGCCAGCTTCGGGATCAGCCGGAAGAGGAAGTCCACGTGGATATGGCGCGTGCGCCGCGTCGCCGACGAGATCGCGACGAACGTGATCGCGACCAGCAGATAGCGCGCGATCTCCTCGGTCCATGCCGCGGAGTCGTTCAGCACATAGCGCGTGAAGAACTGATAGAACACGCAAAGCCCGAGCAGCCAGAACAACGCAAGTGCGAGCCAGTCCTCGGCCAGGTAGTGCCCGAGATCGATCGGCGCATCGGTCGCATGGAAGTGACCTTCGGCGTCGATGACGGGCGTAGCGGAAGCCGGCGGCTGTCGAGCGAGTTCGTTCATGCGAGTATCGCGATCACAACGAGCGACATGCGCGGCACGTCGCTCGTTGTTGCCCCCCGGACGGTGTCTTTTCGTCGATTACTTGATCGAGACGATTTTGTCGTAATCGGCCTTCGAGAATCCCATCGACTCCGGCGTCGAAGCCTTCAGCACCGCATCGACGAAGCTCTTGCGGTTGACCTCGACGATCTGCAGGCCCTTCTTCTTGAACTCGTCGACCAGCTCCGCCTCGCGCTTCTTGATCTTCGCCGTCGCGCGGTCGGCGGCGTCGCGCGTGACGTCGATGAAGATCTTCTTCTCGGCGTCGGTCAGCTTGGTCCACACGTGCGGCGCGATCTGCGTCGTCAGGCCGTCCACGATGTGGCTCGTCATCATGATCGCCTTCTGCACTTCGTAGAACTTCTTCGCCTCGATCGTCGTCAGCGGGTTCTCCTGCGCCTCGACGGTGCCGGTCTGCAGCGCGAGATAGACCTCGGCGAACGCGATCGGCGTCGGATTGGCTCCGCACGCCTTCGGCGTTGCCATGTACGCGGGCACGTCGGGCACGCGGATCTTCAGGCCCTTCATCCCGGCGCAATCGGTGAACGGGCGGTTGGACGTCGTCTGCCGCGCACCGTAGTACGTATACGCAGTCATCATGATGCCGGTCTTCTTGCGGAATTCCTCGACCATCTCCGCGAACACCGGGCTCTTCGAATAGGCGAGCAGGTGGTCGGCGTCGCGGAAGATGAACGGGTAGTAGGCGATGCCGATGCGCGGGTAGCTTCGCGCGGCAAACGACGGCCCGCTGATGATCATGTCGACGGTGCCGAGCGTCATCCCCTGGTTGAGGTCGGTTTCCTTGCCGAGCGACGACGCCGGGAACACCTGGATGTCGAACTTGCCGTTCGTGCGCTTCTTGATCTCCTCGGCGGCCCACACCGACTCGGTGTGATACGGCTCGCTGGTCTCGTAGACGTGCGCCCATTTGAGCTTGGTCTGCGCAAGCGCTGGCGCCGCGACGAATAGCGACGCGATGGCGGCGACGCCGGCCGTGAGTGCGAACCTGCGGGTGATGCGTGGCATTGCTCCTCCTTCGTGAGTGAAACTGTTAGGCATAGACAACCTGCACCTTCGTGTTCTGCGTCTTGTCGGCCGCCGCATGGAACGCGGCGACCGCCTCGGCAAGCGGAAACTGTCCCGACAAAAGCGGCCGTACATCGATGCGCCGCGTCGAGAGATAGTCGACGGCCCAGTCGAACTCGATGCCCCAGCGAAACACGCCGCGAAGATCGATTTCCTTCTGCATGATCTCATTGACGACGAACGGCAGCGGCTCGTGAGGCAGCGTTCCTGCCTGCACGACGACCCCGCCCCGCTTGACCGTCGCAATACAGGTCTTCATCGCATTGAAGCTGCCGGAGACCTCATAGCAGACGTCGAACTGCGGCGCCGAGAGCTTCTCGCCGTTGCGATCGGCGCGCAGCGCAACGTCGGCGCCGACTTCGCGCGCTTTCGCAAGCGGACGGTCGAGCACGTCTGACACGGTGATCTTCGCGGCGCCCGCGAGACGCGCTGCCATGATGGTGAGGCAGCCGATCGTGCCGGCGCCGGTGATGAGCACCGACTTGCCGAAGAGCTCCGGCCCACGCTTGATCGTGTGCAGCGCGACTGCAAGCGGTTCGGCGAACGCCAGCTCGCCGAGCGAGATCGAACCGGCGACCGGGTAGCACTGCCGCTCGCCCATGACGAAGTACTCGAGGAACATTCCCTGCACGTGCGGGAACCGGCTCGCGCTGCCGAGAAATTTCATGTTCGAGCAGAGCTGCTCGCGCCCGGAGCGGCAGCCTTCGCATCGGCCGCATGCGTGCGACGGCGACACGGCGACCTGGTCGCCTTTCTTCACGTGCGTGACGCCGGGACCTGTCGCTTCGACGACGGCGGAGGCTTCGTGTCCCGGAATCAGCGGCTCACGGACGACGAAGCTGCCGTTGCGACCTTCGAAATAGTAGTGCAGGTCCGAGCCGCAGATACCGCCGGCGCCGAGCTTCAGCAGCACTTCGCCGGGCCCCGGGACGGGCATGTCGAGGGCGTCGAGTCGCAAGTCTTCCTTGGCGTGGATGCGTGCAGCGAGCATGGTCTCCTCGTTCCTTCTTCTACTGCAGCGTGTCCCAGCCCTTCGAGAATCGCCGATGAGCCGCGTTCAGATGGCGTTGCATCGCGCTCTTCGCGGCCACCGAATCGCGCGCGACGATCGCCTTGAGGACGGCGCGGTGCTCCGCCATCGCCGTCTGCCACGACGCGGGCGTTTCATAGTGCTGCTCGAGCTGCTTGTACAGCGGTCCCGTGCGCTCTTCCCACAGCGTCTTGACGACGAGCACGAGCGCACCGTTGCCCGTCGCTTCGGCGATGCGCAGATGGAACAGCCGATCGCCGGACAACGGCGTCTTGCCCGACTCGTGCTCGCGTTGCATCTCGTCGAGCGCGGCCTGGATTGCTTGCACGTGCTCGCGCTTTGCCGACTTGGCTGCGAGCGCCGCACACTCTGACTCGATGACGCAGCGTGCGCGCAGAAGCTCGAACGGACCGGCCGGCGCGTCGCTGCCGCCGTTGAGTCCGCCGTGAGCGTGGCCGTTGGCCGCAAGCACATAGATGCCCGATCCGATGCGCACTTCGACCAGACCCTCGACCTCGAGCGCGATCAGCGCCTCGCGAACGCTCGGTCGCGACACCCCGAACTGCTTCGCGAGATCGCGCTCCGGAGGCAGACGCGACCCGGCCGAGAATTCGCCGGACTTGATGAGTCCGCGAATCTGATCGGCGATCTGCCGATAGAGGCGACGGGGTTCGATGCTCTGAAACGGCACGGGCGTTGAAACGGCGCTCTCCGGGCGAGACGCGAAACTTAGCCCGGCGAGCGCCAATTGGTCAAGTGGTATGACCACTTTGTTGTGGCGGGGTCAGCTGGAGGACACTGACGAGCGGCCATTTCGTTGACGCGATAAACGGGACGGGCGCAACATGGGCCCCGTTCGTAGGCGTGACATTCGTCCGCTTGCCATCCGGGGAGGTTGCATGCGTCAACGGTTCGTGGGGCAGCTTGCGTGCGCCTTTGTCCTGTGTTTGCAGGTCGGGCTCGCATCGTCCGCCGTGTTCAACGTGACGACGACGACGGATGGGGGGCCGGGCTCGCTGCGCCAGGCTGTCATCGATGCCAATACCGCGGCCGGCCCCGACACGATCAACGTGCCGGCAGGCACTTATGTGCTTGGCATTCCGGGCGCCGGCGAGGACGCAGCCGCGACTGGAGACTTGGACATCACCGATAGCGTGACCATCAATGGCGCGGGGTCGGGCGTCACCACAATCAGTGCTGGCGGTGGATTCGCCGACCGGATATTCCATGTGACGAGCGCGGGCGCCACGGTTTCCATCAATGGCGTGACCATCACCGGAGGGTCGCCCGGTGGCTCGGCCTCCGGCGGCGGCATCCTGAATGCCGGGGTACTCACGCTTAGCGACGTGGTCGTGGCCCAGAACGCCGCTGGAATCCAGGGGGGCGGTATCGCAAGCACCGGCACGCTCACGCTCACGAACTCGGTAGTCCGGAACAACACGGCGCTGCAAGGCGGGGGGGTGCATACGGCGGCCTTCACCGCGACCGACTGCACGATTCGCAACAACACCACCAGCAATGCGTCGGCCGGCGGACTCTTCGTTTTGGGCCCTTTCACGATTTCGCGATGCACGATCAGTAACAACACCGCCGGTGGCGGCAACCAGGGCGGAGGCATGTTCGTCTTGCTCGCAAGCGGTACGTTGACCAATGTCACCATCGCCAACAATACCGCTGGCTCGGGTGGGGGCATTTTCAACAATCCGCCGGCGACTCCGCCTGAGAACGTGATCCGTCTCGTCAATTCCACGGTCGCGTTCAACATCAGCGGAGGATTGCGTTCGTTCGGCACCAGGAATTTCTCGATCCTTAATACGCTGCTCGCGTCCAACAGCGGTTCCGACTGTCCGAACACCGACATCGTCTCCGAAGGCTTCAACCTGATCACCAATACGTCCACTTGCACGATAAGCGGCGTGACGACCGGCAATATCCTCAACGTGGGCGCCGGTATCGGCTCTCTCGCTAACAACGGCGGGCCGACAGAGACGATAGGCCTCAACGCCGGCAGTCCGGCAATCGATGCCGCGACCGCGGCTGGCGCCCCCCCAACGGATCAGCGTGGCGTACCACGGCCCGTCGGCACCGCATTCGACATCGGGGCATTCGAGGGGACGCTCGGCGGCGGCGGCGGTCCGCTCCCGGCGCTTTCGATCAACAATGTCACCGCGGGCGAAGGCAACGCGGGTGCTACGAACTTCACCTTTACTGTGACGTTGTCCGCAGCGAGCGCTCAGACGGTGACGGTCAATTTTGCTACTTCCGACGGAACTGCCAACGCGGCAAGCGATTACAACCCGACCAGCGGCCAGCTGACTTTCGCTCCTGGGCAGACGAGCCAACCGATCGTCGTAACGGTGGTCGGCGACACGGCGCCAGAGCCCAACGAAACGTTCTTCGTCAATCTGTCGAACGCGGTGAATGCCACGATCGCGGCGACGCAAGGGGCCGGTACCATCACGAACGACGACGCCAGTGCTCCGCCGCCGCCACCGCCGCCGGCCGATATCCCGACGTTGTCCGAATGGGCACTGGCATGCTTGACGATTCTCCTGGCGGGCATGACCGCGCTGACGCTGCGCCGCCGTCGCTATCGCTGAAAGACGCTTCTTCCGGGCAACGCTGGGCCCCGGCAGTCGACAGAGCCGGGGCCTGATGTCATTTTTGACACGCTGTAGTCGATGCCTCCGAGCGCCGATCACCAAGGCGCAGGCGCGCGCGCATCGTATCCGCGATACGTGACACTCCACCGCACAGCACGCCGTGCGGCTCGATCATCGCAAGGGCGACCTTCGCGTTGTTCCGAAGATCACGCCTTTTCGGCGAGAACCTCCGCGGCCTTGTGGAAACCGCTGTTCGCGGCCGGCACGCCCGCATATATT
>DATLNR010000114.1:0-9767 GCA_035536655.1 Casimicrobiaceae bacterium | reverse complement strand
GCGAGATAGGGCACGAGCGCCGTCGCGTCGCGGAAGCCGAAGTCGCGATTGAGCTGAACGCGGTACGTCGCGCGCGGAAGACGTCCCGGGGGAAGCGGAACGTTTGTCGGCGGACGGCGTTGCCCGCGCGGGCCTCGTTTGACGTTTTCGGACGGCGGTTTTGCGTCTGCTCGCGCCGGGCGCAGCGCGGCGATCTGCTTCGTCATCGCACGAAACGACGGGCCGCGAAACGCAGTCTCGGCGTCGAACGGCAGTTTTCGGCGCCAGTTGGGATGCTGGTCGATTGTCCCTGGCAGATTCGCTTGATCGCGCAGGCCGAGCACATCCTCCAGCTGGACGACATGGAGCACCGACGGTGACGACGCGAGATAACGATCGACCGCACGCGCGAGCGGCACCGTTACCTTCGGCCAGTCGTCCGGCTCGCCCGACGACTCGGCCGGCAACATCGCCGCGCCCTTCAACGCGTCCAGCAACCGCCTTCGATCCTCGCGTCGAGCACGACGCTGCGCAGCCGCGTCATCGGGCGCCACGAGGCCGAGCTTCGCCCGAACGTCGATGTCATGTCCCTCCCACCAACCGGCGAGCGTCGGAAGATCGTGCGTGCCCACCGTCGCGAGCGCCGCCGGGGGATACGCGGAGGGTGGCTTGAAGCCTCCTTGCGCATCGCGCTCGAACATCAACACGCGATACGACAGGATATCCAGCTCGCGCAGCGCTTCGCGCACGTCCTCGCTCACGGTCCCCAAGTCCTCGCCGATGACCATTGCGCGATGGCGATGGCTCTCGAGCGCGACGAGTGCGAGCATCTCGTCGAACGGGTAGTGCACGTATGCGCCTTCGCAAGGCTTGTGGCTCGCCGGCACCCAGAAGAGCCGCATCAGCGCCATCACGTGATCGATTCGCAACGCGCCGGCGTGGCGCATGTTGGCGCGAAGCGTCGCGATGAACGGCGCGAACCCATCGTCGACGAGTCGTGACGGAACGATCGGCGGCAGCCCCCAATCCTGTCCTTCCCGATTGAACTCGTCGGGCGGCGCACCGACGCTCGCGCCAAGCGCGTAGAGGCGCTGGTTCGCCCAGCCCTCGGCACCGGCACGGTCGATCGATACGGCGAGGTCGGTGTAAAGGCCTACGGCCATGCCGAGATCGGCCGCTCGCTCGGCCAGCGCCTTGCGCTGCAGATCGGCAATCCACTGCAGATAGGCGAAGTATTCGACGCGATCGCGATGCACCGCTGCAAACGCCGAAACTTCCGCGGACCGCGGATCGCGATAGCGCTCAGGCCATACCGGCCAGCCCCAGACCGACGCGTCCTCCGCATGGAAGTGCTCCTGCAACGTCTCGAACAATGCATGCCGATGCAACGATTCGCCGCCTTCTTCCTGGAACGTCCGGAACGCCGCAGCGCGAGCCGTGTTGCTGGCGAGATGGCGCTCGCGAAAGCTTGCGTAAAGCAGCGCCAGTACCTCGTGCTTGGCGTTCGCGACACCTGGATAGTCGACCAGCGGTGCACGCCGAAGTCGATCGAGCCTCGCCTCGAAGGCTTTCGATCCGACGAGGTCTCGCGCGCCCGTCGACTCGGCGAGATCGGGAATCGCGTCGACATCGAGGTACAACGCGTTGACGAACAGCCGGCTCGACGGGCTGTACGGACTTGCGTGCTCCGGGTTGTGCGGAAACAGCGCGTGCAACGGGTTGACACCGATGATGCCGGCGCCCTGGCGACCCCATTTGTCGACGAGCGTTGCGAGATCGCCGAAGTCGCCGATGCCGAAGTTGCGGCGCGATCGCACGCCATAGAGCTGGACGGCTGCACCGAACGTTCGACCACCGCCGCGCAGGCGCGGCGGTCGATAGCAACGGGCCGGCGCGACTGCGCATCGCGTGCGTGCAAGCTGACGGCCACCCGCCTGTACCGTCAGCGCGTGATAGCCGATGGGCAGGTCGACGTCGACGTCGAGATCGCGCGCGATCCACGGTTCGCCGTCGACTGTGCCGCGGTCGACGTCGTGCGACGCAACGATCGCTGGCCGTTCGGCGTCATCTTCGGCGACGACGCGGACCGCAAGGCCATTGATGTCGACGCTCTCCGGCAAGTGCAGCCGCAAGCGCCACGGCCGCTTGTGTTCGCGCCAGACGACGAGCGGCGCGATTTGCGTGCGCCACCGCGTTTCGTTTTCCCGGGCCAACTCGTCACGAGCCTGCGCATCATCGTCGGCCTCGATGCTCATTGCGGCAAGGAGCGATCGCAGCGTCTCCTCGGACGCGTCGTGCTCATCACCGAATACGTCGTGATAGCGAAGCGCGATACCGTGCGCCTGCGCGAGGCGGTGCAGCGCGTTCACTTAGGAGCCGATGACACCGAGACGGACCGCATGCGCGGGGACGAGCGATTGCGGCATGAGGCCGCCCTCGGTCGCGAACAACAACCGATCGGCGATGCACGGCGATATCGCTTCGGACGCGCCGAAGTTGGCGTCGAGCGAAAGCCTCCGGGTGTCGCCAAGCGGCCAGGCGACGTGCAGCATGTCGGCGCTGAGCTCGTGCCGTCCGCCGCGCACGATCGACGAGAGCAGCGGCACCACGTGGTCGCGCCGCGCCGTCAGGCAACGCCGGTAGAACGCCAGCATGTCCTTGCCGCGGGCACCTTGCCGCTCGTTCCAGTCGAGCGTGCTCGCTTTGAACGTCGACATTGCATTCGGATCGGGAATCGATTGGCGCACGGCCGGATCGCGAAACCGCGCGAAGCGACCGAACTCGTCACGCCGGCCCTTCGTCACCGCGGCCGCCAGCTCGTCGCCGAAGTCGCAGAAGAATAGAAACGGCGCCGACGCCGCGAATTCCTCGCCCATGAACAGCATCGGAATGGCCGGTGCGAGCAGCAGGCAGGCGATCGCCGTCCGCAGCCTGCCTTCGTCCGCGATTGCACCGATGCGCTCGCCGAACGCCCGGTTGCCGATCTGGTCGTGGTTCTGCGCGAAGTTGACGAAGGCGATCGGCGCAACGTCGTCGCTCGGTTCACCGCGTGCTGCGCCATCGCGATAGGGCGAAGGCTGACCCTGGTAGACGAATCCTTCGGCGAGCGCGCGGGCAAACCACTGAAGCGGCGCGTTTGCGTAATCTGCGTAATAGCCGTCGCGCTCGCCGGTGACCGCCACATGCAAGGCATGATGGATGTCGTCATTCCACTGTGCCGTCGCGAGCCGGGGTTTGCCGTGCGCAGAACGGCGAAGGCGCCGGGCTTCGTTGCGATCGTTCTCGAGGACAAGATGCACGTGCCGATGATTGCCGGCGTGCTTGACGACTTCGGCGGCAATCTCGTCGACGATGTCCGGGCGCGAATCGTCGGCGATCGCATGAACGGCGTCGAGTCGCAGACCGTCGAGGTGAAACTCCGTCAGCCAGTAGAGCGCGTTGTGCACAAAGAAGTCGCGCACGAAACGCGAATGCTCGCCGTCGAAGTTGATTGCCGCGCCCCAGGGCGTGTGATGGCGCGGATTGAAGAACTGCGGCGCGTAGGCGTGCAGATAGTTGCCTTCCGGACCGAAGTGGTTATAAACGACGTCGAGCAGCACCATCATCGAACGTGCATGGGCGGCGTCGATGAGCCGCTTCAGGTCGTCGGGCGTTCCATAGCTCGCATCCGGTGCGAATGGCAACACGCCGTCGTACCCCCAGTTGCAGCGGCCCGGAAAATCCGACAACGGCATCAGCTCGATCGCGGTGATGCCGAGATCGCGAAGGTCGTCGAGCCGATCCTCGACGCCTGCATACGATCCGCGCCGTGTGAACGTGCCAACGTGCAGCTCGTAGACGACCGCTTCGTGCCATGGCCGGCCGCGCCAATCCGCGTCGTTCCACCGATACGCCTCCGGATCGACCACCTCGCTCGGCGCATGCACATCGTCCGGGTTGTAACGCGAAGCCGGGTCCGGCACGACGAGGTCGTCGTCGATGCGAAATGCGTAGCGCGTCCCTGCCGGCGCTTCGGTCGTCGCCTCGAAGAAGCCGTCATCATTCCGCTGCATCGTGTGCATCGGTCCGTCCTTGGCGGCGCCGAACACGAGATCGACGCGCGGAGCACCCGGCGCCCATAGTCGGAAGCGCGTCGACGACCCGCGCACTTCCGCACCGAACGGCATGCGATAAACCCGATTCATCGGGTGACGACGTTGCGCAGCAGCGCGAAGCTGCGTCCGGCGAGGTCGTAGATGTCGAACGGCGGGTAGATCGCGCCCGCCGCCGCATCCTGTTCCTGCACCGTGTCGAGGATCAGAATCCACTCGCCTTCCCCGATCTGCGGCAGCTTGAACGGAATGCTGTCATGGTGCGCGTTGAACAGCAGCAGGAAGTTGTCGTCACGCATGACGCGGCCGCGCGCGTCGAGCTCGTTCAGCGCATCGCCGCCCAGGTAGACGCCAAGGCAGCGGGCGAAGTCGTGTTCCCATTCCTGCGGCGACATCTCGTTCCCGTCGGGCTTGAGCCACGCGATGTCCTTGCCCGCGCTGCCGTCGACGGGCCGGCCCTGCAGGAACTCGCGGCGATGGAACACCGAATGCTCGCGGCGAAACGCAATCAATCGCCGCACGAAGCCGAGCATGCGCTCGCGCGACGGGTCGAGCGTCCAGTCGACCCATGACAGCGGCGTGTCCTGGCAGTATGCGTTGTTGTTGCCCCGTTGCGTGCGTCCGATCTCGTCGCCGGCGACGATCATCGGCACGCCCTGCGACAACAGCAGCGTCGCGATGAAGTTGCGCGACTGTCGCTCGCGCAGCGCGAGGATCGAAGCGTCGTCGGTCGCGCCTTCGACGCCGCAATTCCACGACAGGTTGTTGTCCGAGCCGTCCCGGTTCTCCTCGAGGTTCGCCTCGTTGTGCTTGTGATCGTAGGAGACCAGGTCGCGCAGCGTGAAGCCGTCGTGCGCGGTAATGAAGTTGACGCTGGCCTGCGGCAATCGGCCGCTGTGCGCGTAGAGATCGGTGGAGGCGGTCAGCCGCCGCGCGAATTCGCCGATCTGCCCGCCGTCGCCGCGCCAGTAGGCGCGGATCGTGTCGCGATAGCGGTCGTTCCACTCGGCCCATCCCGGCGGAAAGTGGCCGACCTGGTAGCCGCCTTCACCGAGGTCCCACGGCTCGGCGATGAGCTTGACCCGCCGCAGCACCGGGTCCTGATGGATGATGTCGAAGAACGAGCCGAACGGATCGACTTCATGCATCTCGCGCGCGAGTGCCGACGCAAGGTCGAAGCGGAAGCCGTCGACATGCATCTCCGTCACCCAGTAGCGCAGCGAGTCCATCATGAGCTGCAGCACGGCCGGGTAACGTGCGTCGAGCGTGTTGCCGCAGCCGGTGTAGTCGCGGTAGTAGCGCGCGTTGTCGGGCTGCAGCCGGTAGTAGGCGGCGTTGTCCACGCCACGGAAGCACAGCGTCGGCCCGAGCTCGTTGCCTTCGGCGGTGTGGTTGTAAACGACGTCGAGGATGATCTCGATGCCGGCCGAGTGCAGCGTCCGCACCATCGTCTTGAACTCGCTGATGCTGCCCGACGATAGATAGCGGCTCTCCGGCGCGAAGAAGCCGATCGTGTTGTAGCCCCAGAAGTTCGCGAGGTTCTTCGCAACGAGATGCCGATCGTCGACGAACGCGTGCACCGGCAGAAGCTCGACGGCGGTGACGCCGAGGCGCTTCAGATAATCGATGACCGGCGCGGTGGCGAGCGCGGCGAAGCTGCCGCGCACGGCGGGCGGCACATCGGGGTGCTGCATCGTGAAGCCGCGCACGTTGAGCTCATAGATCACCGAGTCGCTCATCGGCACGTCCGGCGGGCGATCGTCGCCCCAGGTGAACGCCGGATCGACGATGCGGCATTTGGGCATCGCGCTCGCGCTGTCGCGCCGATCGAACGACAAGTCCGCGCGGCGATGGCCGACGGTGTAGCCGAACAGCGCGTCGGTCCATTTGACGCCGCCGACGACCTGGCGCGCGTAGGGGTCGAGCACGAGCTTGTGCGGATTGAAACGATGTCCTTCGTCCGGGCGATACGGGCCGTGCACGCGATAGCCGTACAAGAGCCCCGGACGCGCCTCGGGCAGATAGCAATGCCACACTTGATCGGTGCGAGCCGCGAGCGGCACGCGCTGCAGCTCGCGGCGGCCCGACGCATCGAAGATGCACAGCTCGACGCGTGTCGCCGCTTCGGAGAAGAGTGCGAAGTTGACGCCTTCGCCATCCCAATGGGCGCCGCGCGGCGTTTGTCGCCCCGGCCAGATCTCCCGGATCGGCTTCACGATGACTTAGCTACAACACGGACTTCGGGCGCTGCGTCGACTCGCCGTCCGCGTCCCGCGATCGTGTCCAGCGCTCGATCGCTTCACCCGCGCGCCGCTGACCCCCCAGGCCGAACGCGATCGCGAGTCCCAGCGCGACGGCCGCGATCAGGATCAAGAACGTCTGCCGCAGGATGTCGCCCAGGCCGAGCTGGTCGAGCGCGATCAGCACGACGAACACCATGATCGCGTACAGCGCCAGGCGTCCGACGAGCGCCGCTTCGTCGACGCCGACCTTCTCCATGTAGGCCGTGAGCGCGGCCGCAACGAAGCGCGCGAAGTACGCGCCGAACACGATGATCACGACGGCGACCATCACGCGCGGCACGAAAAGCACGACGCGACCGACGAGATCGGTGACGTAAGCGAGATCGAGACTGTTGAACGCGACCATGATCGCCGCGAGGACGACGAGCCAGTAGGCGAGCGATCCGAGGACGCTGATCGTGTCGACGCGGGCGCCGCCCTGGCGCAAGAATCCGTCGATGCCGGCCTTGTCGGTCACGACGTTGAAGTTGAGCGCGTAGAGCATCTTGACCAGCGCGAAGCGGACGGCCTTCGCGACGAGCCAGCCGGCGATCAGGATGACGATTGCGATCAGCACGCGCGGCAGGAACGCGCCGACCTGGTAGAGCGATGCGCGCAGCGGCTCGAACAGAACGTTGACGTCGTTCATCGAAGCATCTCCGTGGTGTCGGTGTCGAGCACTTCGATCAAGCCGGCGAGCGGAATGCCGGTCCAGTCGGGCCGATTGTCGAGCTCGTAGCGAAGCTCGTAGACCGCCTTTTCCAGGACGAGCAGCTCCAGCAGTCCGTTGCGCTCGGCGCGAGGCGACGCGAGGCCGGCTTGCGCGGCGACGCTGTCGTAGCCGGCGATGAACCCATCCCGCGCCGCTTCGCGCCAGCGTTGCGCAGCGGCGACGATCTGTGTCTGACCATCAGGCGCTTCGCTCGACGCAGCGGCGATCGCGGATTGCATCGCGTAGTCGAACGAGCGCAGCATGCCGGCCACGTCCTTCAGCGCCGACTGCTTGGCGCGACGCGCTTCGAGCGGCCGCGCAGGCTCGCCTTCGAAGTCGGTGATCACGACGTCGTTGCGTGCGATCAGAAGTTGCCCAAGGTGATAGTCGCCATGCACGCGGATCTTCGATCCGTGCGTCGTATCGGTCCCGTGTGCGCGGATGCGACGACCGAGATCCTCGCGGCGCAACAGCAACGCCTCGGCCTGCGTGCGAATCGCAGGTGGCAGCGAGTCGAGGCGCGTTGCCAATTGCGTAACGACCGCTTCGGCTTCGTCGCTCACGCGCCTTGCCATCGCCGTGATGTCGGCCGCCGTCATCGGCTCGGGAGTAAACGCCGGATCACTGGTTGCGTGAGCCAGCGTTGCGTGAAGCTCGGCAGTCCGCGCGCCCATTGCATGCGCGACCGCAATGTAGGCGCCATGCAGGTCGCCCGGATCGTCGGCGTCTTCTGCGGGCAGCGCGTCGAAGTGGCGGTCGAGATAGTCGAGCGTGAACCTCCATGCATCGCCCTGGTTGCTGACGTAGCCTTGGGCGATGGCCAACGTCGCCGTCTTGCCATCGTCGCCGGTGTAGACGACGCCGCCGGCGAACGGGACGGCAGAAGGAAATCCGGCCGCGGTCAGGAAGCGGCCGACTTCGACTTCCGGATTCTCGCCCGCGTGCAGCCGTCGAAACGCTTTCACGAACAGCCGGTCGCCCAGCGAAACGATCGTGTTGCTGCTTTGCGCACCGGGAAGCGAAACGGCAAGCGTCGTGACGTCGGGTCCTGCGAGCTCCGCAAACGCCGACGTTCGCTCGAAGCGGATCGTTCCGCGCGCGGTGGTGACGTTCTCGCCGCGCCCCATCGCCGCAACCAGTGCGCGCGAGAACGATTCGTCGGCGAAGGCATCGCCGAGAACACCCACCGCGGCCTGCTGCCGGACCTTCGCGATCGTCAGCGCGCCGAGCGCATGGATCGTCGCATCGTCGCGATCCTCGAACGCGAGCGTCAGCGGCACGAAGTACGGATGCGTCGCAGCGTCGTCGGTTTCGACGTGCACGATCGCGAGAAGCCACGTCCGATCCTTGACTGTCCACAATGCGTGATCGGCGAGCGCAACGCGCCGGATGGCGACGCCCTTGCTTGCGTACCAGCGGCGGTCGGCAACGAAGCGCGGCAGCGCCTCGCGCTCGAGCGCCTCGCGCGTCTTGTCGGCCAGTCCGATGCGCCACGGGACAACGCGATCGCGGAACAACGTCGACCAGCCGTCGAACAACACGAGCACCGGCAAATCGTCGCGGGCCAGGCGTTCCTCATGCCACGCGGGCACGTCGCGATCCTGTGCAAGGCGGAACCAATAGAAGCCGTGGCCGGCGAGCGTCAGCAGGTAGGGCAGGTCGCCGATCGGCGGAAACGGCGTTCTTCCGAGCAGCTCGATCGGCACGCGGCCCTTGAACCGCGACAGATCGAGCTCGACCGGCTGCGCCGAGCGCGACAGGTTCGCGACGCAAAGCAGGATCTCGTCGGCATGGATCCGCAAGTACGCGAGCACCTTGCGATTGCCTGGACGCAGGAAGGTCAGCGTGCCGCGGCCGAACGCGCCAAACGCCTTGCGCACTGCGAGCATCCTTCTCGTCCAATGCAGCAACGACGCCGGCTCGCGCAGCTGCGCTTCGACGTTCACCGCCTGATAGCCGTAGATCGGATCCATGATCGGCTGCAGATACAGCCGCTGCGGATCGGCGCGCGAGAATCCGGCATTGCGATCCGGCCCCCATTGCATCGGCGTGCGCACGCCGTCGCGGTCGCCGAGATAGATGTTGTCACCCATGCCGATCTCGTCGCCGTAGTAGAGGATCGGCGAGCCTGGCATCGACAACAGCAGGCTCTTCATCAGCTTGATGCGGCCGACGTCGTTCTCGAGCAGCGGCGCAAGACGCCGACGGATGCCGAGATTGATGCGCGCCCGCTTGTCGGCGGCGTACATCTGATACATGTAGTCGCGCTCGCGGTTCGTCACCATCTCGAGCGTCAGCTCGTCGTGGTTGCGCAGGAAGATCGCCCACTGGCAGCTGTCGGGAATGTCCGGCGTCTGCGCCATGATCTCGGTGATCGGATGGCGGTCCTCCTGGGCGATCGCCATGTACATCCGCGGCATCAGAGGGAAGTGGTACGCCATGTGGCATTCGTCGCCGTTGCCGAAGTACTCGCGTACGTCTTCGGGCCACTGGTTCGCCTCGGCGAGCAGGAGCACGTTCGGATAGTTTGCGTCGACGGCGGCGCGCAGCTGCTTCAGCACGGCGTGCGTCTCGGGCAGGTTCTCGTTGTTCGTGCCCTCACGCTCGACCAGATAGGGAATCGCGTCGAGGCGGAAGCCGTCCACGCCCATGTCGAGCCACATGCGCATCACGCGGAACACGGCCTTCAGGACCTGCGGATTG
>DATLNR010000113.1:0-15999 GCA_035536655.1 Casimicrobiaceae bacterium | reverse complement strand
GTCGTCGGCCCTGATGGACGCGAGCTCAACACGCTGTATGCCCGCGACTTCACCGACGCTGAAATCGAAGGGCGTTTGCAGATGCGCGAGTACGCGCGGTTCTTCCGCGACCATCTGGCGGGTTGCGAGCAGTCGTTTGTCATCGACAGCGGCACGCAGGTGGGCGTGCGCCAGACGCGGCAGGCGCTCGGCATGACCACGCTCGCCAATTCCGACGTTCTGGCGGGGCGCAAGTTCGACGATGGCATCGCGAGATCGCCGTGGCCGATCGAGCTGCACACAGGTACTAAGCCGCGCGTCGAATGGCTGCTCGAGGATTACTACGAGATTCCCTATGGCTGCCTTGTTCCGGTGCGCGGCGAAGGGTTGCTCGTTGCGGGCCGTTGTCTCTCGGCTCAGCACGAGGCAGTGGCATCAGCTCGCGTAACAGCGCAATGTTTTTCGTACGGCCAGGCGGCGGGGCACGCTGCGGCGATGTGCATCGAATCCGATGTCGCGCCTCGCGCGCTTCCCGGGCAGGCCGTGCGCGAAGTTCTCAACCGCGACGGCGCGCGGCTCGACGCCGAAGCCGCCGTTGTCTGAAAGGAAATGTGATGACCTCTGAACATGCGACTTTGGAGCATAGCGAGCAAACGGAACGCAGCGAGCCAAAGCACCAGGCGGCCGAGTACGTGCATCGCGACGACCGCGACTGGGAGACGATTCGCTGGCCGGGTCAGACGGGCAAGATGCTGTTTCACCCGCGCCCCGAGCGGCCGACCGAGCCGAATGCCGGCATCGTTCGCTATGACGCCGGTAGTCATCATCCGTGGCATCAACACGACTTTGCGCAGGTCTGGTACATACTCTCGGGTCAGTTTCTGATCGGCGGCACGATGCATGGTCCCGGGACGATGGTGTTCTACCCGGACCCTCATTACGAAGATGAGCTCGCAACCGAAACCGGCGGTGAAATGCTGTTCGTTCAGTATCCGGGCCCGACAACAGGCGGGCGGCCGGTTTACGACGGGCGGTTCAACATGGTTGAGCGCAAGGCAATCGAAGCCGAGCGAACCGACATCTAACACGTTCGCCTGTTGCACTAGACAATAGGAGGCAGCTGATGCAGAACAAACGCAGATCGTTGATCAAGGCCATCGGTGGCGCCGGCGCGGCCGCCGCGACACAGCCCTACTTGAGCTTTCCCGCCATTGCACAGAGTACGCCGTTGCGGGTAGGCATCATCGCGCCGAAGTCCGGCATCGTGGGCACGATCGGTGAATGCGGACTGCGCGGCACGCAGTTCGCAGTGGAACGCATCAACGCCGGCGGCGGCATCGCCGGTCGCAAGGTCGAGCTGATCGTCGAAGAGGAAACCAATCCCAAGGACTCGATCGAGCGCCTGCGCAAACTCGTGCTCCAGGACAAAGTGGATTGCGTGCAAGGCATCGTGTCATCCGGCGTCAGTCTTGCGATGGGGGCAGTCGCCGAGGAGATGAAGGCGCTGCTCATTTTCTGGGATGGCACGACGCAGGACGGCGTCAAGGAAACGATGCCGAATCCGCGCTACGTGTTCCGCAGCACCGACAACGAATGCGAAGCCGTCATGGCCTCGCTGCTGGCGATCAAGTACTGGAAGGGCCAATTCGCGACCGTCGCCGGAATCAACCCGGACTACTCTTATGGTCGCAACAACATGGCCGCGTTTCAGGCGCTGCTCAAGAAGTACAACGTCAACGTGAAAATCGTCGCCGAACAATGGCCGAAAGTAGGAACACTCGACCTGACGACGCACGTTGCGGCCTTGAAGGCGGCCAAACCGGATCTCATTTTCTCTTCGCTCCTGTTCGCGGATCTGCCGATCTTCATGCGGACAGCGCACGGCGCCGGCTTGATGGACGGCAAGACGAAGTTCGTGTTTCCGGGCGCGGGCTTTCAGCATACGTTGCTGAAGAAGGAATTCACGCCCGAGGGCATGATCTTCGGCCACAACACGCTCTACTTCGATCTCGCGAACGCCAGCCCTTTGCAGCAGACGTTCGTCAAGCAATACGAAGAAAAGTACAAGGACTACCCGCATTGGGAAGCTGACCGCGCGTACTTCGCAATGCAGATCTACAAGGCGGGCGTCGAGGCTGCGCAAAGAGCGAAGAACGCATGGCCGTCGAAGGAAGACGTCATCAATGCGATGGAGGGGGTGAAGATCGAATCGCTCGGCGGCCCGGCGCATATGCGCAAGGATCACATCGCCGAGCAAACGTTTTATCAGGGCATGACGACGCACAAGAATCGCTACGACTTTGCGACGCTGGGCCAGGTGGACCGCATGTATTCGGATCAATTGCAAAAGCCTGCCGGTGAGGATTTCTGGAAGTGGATCGAGACGGCGCAAATCAAGCTCTGAGCACGCTTTGACCGCTTTCTTCGAGATCCTGCTCGGCGGCGTTTTTCACGCCGCCGTTCTTTTTCTGGTGGCCGCCGGGCTGCAGCTCGTGTTTGGCGTGCAGAAGATCGTCAATCTGGCGTGTGGCTCGTTCTATGCGCTCGGCGCGTATTTCGGCATCACGAGCGTCAACTGGGCGCTGGCGGCGGGGTTGCCGCCGTCGTTGTTCTTGCCGGTGCTGCTGGTGTCCGGGATCGTCGTGGGCGCCATCGGACCGGCGATCGAGGCGCTGCTGCGGACCGTCTACGCGCGCGACGAAGCGTTTCAACTGCTGTTGACGTTTGCGCTTGTCCTGATGTTTCAGGACGTGCTGCGCTTTTTCTGGGGCCCCAATCCGCAGCAGCTCGGCAATCTGGCGATCGGGTATGGACGCCTGTCGTCCGGCGCATTCTCGATACCAACCTACAACGTGCTGGTCATCGCCGCTAGCATTGCGATCGCCGTTGGCATCGGGGCATTCCTGCAGCGCACGCGTTTCGGCCGCATCCTGCGAGCGACCGCGGAGAACCGCGAGATGAGTCAGGCGCTCGGCGTCGATGTGCGCTTTGTTTACGCAAGCGTGTTTACCCTTGGCACGATGCTCGGGACCGTCGGTGGCGCGCTCGTCGTGCCGACGGCAGCGGCGTCGCTCGACATGCCGGTCGAGCTCGTCGTCGAAGCGTTTGCCGTCGTCGTGATCGGCGGGCTGGGCAGCATGCGCGGAGCTTTGGTGGGTGCGCTGATCGTCGGACTGATGCGAGCTGCAGCGATCACCTTTTATGCGGAGCTCGAGATTCTCGCGATTTACCTCGTGGTGATCGTCGTGCTGATCGCACGGCCTGCCGGCTTGTTCGGAAAGCCGATCGAATGACACCAACGAGCAGCATCGACGCGGCGGCAGGCAAGGAGCCGCCGGCGGCGCCCGGTCGAATGAATCTGGCGCTGACCGTTGCAATCCTGGTCGCGATCGCGGCGCTGGCGATCTTTCCGCAGCTCGCGCCCCCGTACTACGTGACGTTGGTACTGCCTGCGTTTGCGTACGGCATCGCTTTGCTAGGCTTCAACTTGCTGTTCGGCTATACCGGATTGCTGTCTTTCGGGCATGCGTTGTTCGTGGCGCTCGGCGCGTATGGTGCTGCGGTGCTGAGCAGCAAGCTGGGCGTGCGCAGTTTCGAGTTGACGCTGGTCATCGCGTCACTTGCCGCGGTCGCGGTCGCGATTCCGGTCGGGCTCCTTGCAGTGCGCTATGTGCGCATCTTCTTCGGCATTCTGACGTTGGCTTTCGGGATGCTTTTTCACTCGTTCCTGTTCAAGTTCTACGACTTGACGGGTGGCGATACCGGCATCCGCGTGCTGCGACCTTCGTTGTTCGGCGCGGCGTTTGCCGATCTCGACAAGACGTCGTTCCTGATCGGCCCGTTCTACTACTACTGTCTGGTTTTGCTGGTCGTGCTCGGCTATGCGATGTGGCGCATCGTGCACTCGCCCTTTGGATTGCACCTCGTCGCGATCCGCGAGAACTCGCGCAAGGCTGAGTACCTTGGGGTTCGGGTGCGCCTGTTTCGGCTTGCTGCGTTTCTGATCTCGGCGTTCTACTGCGCAGTCGGCGGCGTCATCCTGGCGATCAACGTCGGGCAAGCCGATCCGGAGGTCGCGTATTGGACGCACTCCGGCGAGCTGGTGTTCATGACGGTGCTGGGCGGCTTCGCGAACTTCTTTGGTCCGTTGATCGGCGCGTTCGTATTCATTTTCCTGAAATCCGAGCTCATGTCGGCCACCCAGTTCTGGCGTTTCTTTCTCGGCGCGACGCTCGTGATCATCGTGATCCTGTTCCCTCGCGGCATCGTTGGCGTCGCGCAGGACCTGTGGGCGAAAGTCAGGCGATGAGCCCGCTGATCGAAGTCACGGGCGTGGGCAAGACGTATGGCGACTTCCGGGCGCTCGACAACGTCTCGTTCGATGTAACCGACGGCGAGCTCCTGTCGATCGTCGGGCCGAACGGCGCGGGCAAGACGACGCTCGTGAACATCCTGACCGGCTTGTTGAAGCCGACATCGGGAACGGTTCGCTTCAAGGGACGTGACATCGCCGGCGTCGGTCCGGTGGCACTGTCGGAACGAGGCATGGCGCGCGCGTTTCAACTCGTGCACATCTTTCCCGCCTTGAGCGTCGGACAGACCATTGGCGTGGCAGTGATATCGCGCACATCGAAAAGCCTGCGCTTGTTTTCATCGGTGGTCCGGGATTCGGCGCTGCGCGCACGCGTGCGAGAAGTCGCGGCGATCTTCGGGCTCGACGGCAAGCTCGACGCGGAGGCACGTTTGCTGTCCCAAGGGGAGAAGAAGCTGCTCGACATTGCCAGCGCTTTCGCGTTGGCGCCGGAAGTGATCCTGCTCGATGAGCCGACCAGCGGCGTATCGAGCGCGGACAAGCACGGCATCATGCGGACACTCGTCGGCGCCGCGAAGCAGGCGGGCGTGCGCGCCATCATCCTGGTCGAGCACGACATGGCCCTCGTGGCCGAATACTCGACACGCATCATCGCGTTGAAAGAGGGTCGTGTGCTTGCCGATCTGCCGCCCGACGCGTTCTTCAACGATCCCGACATCGTCGCCGCGGTCGTCGGCAAGCTCAGGAAAGTCGCGTGATGCTGGCGCTCGAAGGCTTGACCGTCGACATTCAGGGCAGCCGCATCCTGCGCTCGATTTCGTTGCAGGTTGCAGCCGGGCAGCTGGTGTGTTTGATCGGCCGCAACGGCGCCGGCAAGACGACGACGTTTCGCGCGATCATGGGTTATCTCAGACCGGTAGCGGGAACGATCACGCTGATGAACCAGTCGATCGCCGGAATGCCGACGCACCGCATTGCGCAGCTGGGCATCGGTTATGCGCCGGAAGAGAGCCAGGTGTTCGCCGATCTCAACGTCGCGGAGAACATCGAGCTTCCAACCTGGACCCGGCCCCAGGGACGCGATGCGGCGACGAGACTGTCGCTCGCGTATGAGATCTTTCCGAAGCTTCGCGGTTACGCTGAGCGCGGCGGCGGACAACTGTCCGGCGGCGAGCGCAAGATGGTGTCGATTGCGCGCGCACTGACGCTCGACCCTCGGCTGTTGTTGCTCGATGAACCGTTCGAGGGGCTTTCCCCGGCAATCATCCCGAGCATCAGCGAAGGCGTGGCGTCGATCCGGCGGCTGGGCCACGGTGTGCTGATGGCCGAATCGAACATTCATCACATTCCCGAGTTCGCGGATGTGCTGTACGTTCTCGAACGCGGCGAAGTCATCTTCGATGGCCCGCCCGCAGAGGTGCACGCGTCACCCGGCGTGATGCGGGTGATCAGCGGAAGTGCCTGACGGAGGCCGTATGCCCAAGCGATTGACCGAGGAGCAGGTCCAACAATTCTGGCGTGACGGATGCGTATTTCCGATCCGCGTGATGCCCGAAAGCGACGCGCTCGCCATGCGTCACAAACTCGAAGCGCACGAACACGGCGCGGGCGGTCCGCTGGCAGGCGATCTGCGTCACAAGACCCATCTGTTGTTTTCGTGGCTTGCGGACGCGGTTCGCAACGGCAACATCGTCGATGCGATCGAGGATCTCTTCGGGCCGAATTTGCTGTGCTGGACGACGAACTTCTTCATCAAGGAAGCGCGCAATCCGGCGTTCGTCTCGTGGCATCAGGATTCGACTTATTGGGGCCTGAACCGGCCGGATGTCGTAACCGCGTGGCTTGCGCTGACGCCGAGCAATCGAGCCAACGGCGCAATGACGTTCGTTCCCGGCACGCACACGTCGGACCAGCTCCCGCATCGCGACACGTTTGCCACGAACAATCTGCTGACGCGCGGCCAGGAAGTCGCCGTCGAGGTGGACGAATCGCAGGCGGTGACGATCGAGCTGCAACCGGGCGAGATCTCGCTGCATCATGTGCGCCTCGTGCACGGATCGCCGCCCAATCCGTCGGACGATCGCCGCATCGGATTTGCGATTCGCTACATTCCCACGAGCGTTGCGCAGATTGCCGGCAATGACAGTGCAACGTTGGTTCGCGGCGTCGACAACTTCAATCACTTCGAGCTCGAGCCGCGTCCCGATGCCGACATGCAGCCGGAGTTCGTGGCCATGCACCGTCGAATCACCGAGCGCAACGCGCAGATCTTGTACCGAGGCACGCAAGTGAAGAGCTACAACGATCCGCGCGCGCTGCCCGGCCGCGCCCCCTGATGGCTTGAACAATTATTCACGGCGTTGGCCAACCCCCTCGACGACCGGCGCAAGGAAAGGCGGAATCCGCCGTTCACGGCGTTGCCACGAAGTTCCGATAAACTGGTCGGCCGCCCTACGAGGCGGCGAGGGAGGACGACATGGCTGAACGCCTCGAAGGCGCGCGAATCCTCATCTACAGCCACGACACGTTCGGGCTCGGCCACCTGCGCCGCTGCCGCACGATCGCGCACTCGCTGGTCGAACGGTTCAAGGGCCTGTCGGTGCTGATCCTGTCGGGCTCGCCGATCATCGGCAGCTTCGACTTCCGCGCGCGCGTGGATTTCGTCCGCATTCCCGGGGTGATCAAGCTGCACAACGGCAACTACGAATCGCTCGGGTTGCACATCGCGCTCGACCAGACGATGGCGATGCGCGCAGCGATCATCCGGCATACGGCCGAAGCGTTCCGGCCGGATCTGTTCCTCGTCGACAAGGAGCCGCTCGGACTCAAGGGCGAGGTCGTTCCGACGCTCAAGATGCTGAAGGCCGGCGGTACGCGATTGGTGCTGGGGCTGCGCGACATCATGGACGAGCCGGAGACGCTGTCGCGCGAATGGGAGCACAAGAACGTCATGCCGGCGTTGAAGACGCTCTATGACGACATCTGGGTCTATGGCTTGAAGGAGATCGCGAACCCGCTTGCCGGCCTCGCAACGCCGGCCGACGTCGAGCGCAAGATGGTCTACACGGGTTACATTCGGCGCACGCTTCCGACCGTCGACCGTCCGCGCGACATGCCGTTCGGCAACGAGCCGTATCTTCTGGTCACCGTCGGCGGCGGCGGCGATGGCATGTCGGTCGTCGACTGGGTGCTGTCCGCATACGAGCACGATGCGAAGCTGCCGGTCAACGCGTTGATCGCGCTCGGCCCGTTCATGAACCGCGTCCGCCAGCGCGCGTTCCATGCGCGCGCGGACAAGCTGCGCCGCGTTCGCACCGTCACGTTCGACACGCACCTGGAGCAGCTGATGGCGCACTGCGCCGGCGTCGTCGCGATGGGCGGCTACAACACGTTCTGCGAGATCCTTTCATTCGACAAGCCGGCGATCCTGATTCCCCGCACCGCCCCGCGCCAGGAGCAGCTGATCCGTGCGCGGCGCGTCGCCGCGATGGGGCTGATGCGCATGCTCGACATCGACGGCGGCAACGATCCGGTGGTCATGGCGGCGGCGTTGCGCGCACTGCCGACGCAGGATCGCCCGTCGAAGCAGGGCGGCGACACGATGTTGAAGGGCCTCGAGACGATCGATCGGCTGGCGGCGAAGCACCTGCCCGCTCGCCGTCGCCGCGCGCGCGCCGTCGCCGTCGGTTGACGCGGTGGGCCGTGCGCTGATCGCGCCCATCGTCGTGTGGCTGCTTGCCCAGCCGGCGTTCGCTTGCGAGAGTGGCAATCGCTATCGCGAGTCGCGTGGAGACTCCTACCGCGAAACCTGCTGAGTCGAGCGTACCGGTCAACGCATCACGGCGGCCGACCGTCCTGATCTGGGTCCAGCATCTGCTGGGCACCGGACATCTCGAGCGCATGCGGCGCATCGCCGAAGCGCTCTCGGCACTCAACGTCGACGTGCATTTTGTCACCGGCGGTGTTCCGTTGCCGGGACGAATGCCGATGGGCGTCCGCATCGTGCAGCTTCCGCCGGTCAAGGTGACCGACGCGAGCTTCACGCCGTTGCGTGACAGTGAAGGCGTTCCGATCGACGATGCGTTTCGCGCGGTGCGCGCCGCACGGCTGCTCGAGACGTTCGACGCGGCGCAACCGGACGTCGTGCTGTTCGAGACGTTCCCGTTCGGTCGCCGCAGCCTGCGCTTCGAGCTCATGCCGCTGCTCGAGCGCATCGAAACGGCAAAGCCGCGTCCGCTCGTCGTTTCCTCGATCCGCGACATCCTGCAATTGCAGGAAAAGCCGGGACGTGATGCCGAGAGTTGGGAGTTGGCTCGGCGCTGGTTCGACGAGGTGCTGGTCCACGGCGACCCTGCATTCGTCCGTCTCGACGAGAGTTTTCCGCTCGCGAGCGACGGGCGAGTTGCACTCCATTACACCGGTTATGTGACCTCGCCGGAGGCCGCGCCGCCGCGTGCGCCGCTCGAGGAGCAGCGCGAGATCGTCGTTTCGGCCGGCGGCGGCGCGACGGGCACGCATGTGCTGCACGCCGCGATCGCGGCCCGGCCGTTATCGTCGTACCGCAACCTGATGTGGCGCGTGCTCGTCGGACCAGGCATTGCGGAGGAAGATTTCCAGGCGCTTGTCGCGAAGTCCGAGCATGGTCTCGTCGTCGAACGCAATCGCCATGATTTCGCGATGCTCCTGTCACGCGCGCGCGTCTCGGTGTCGCAAGGCGGCTACAACACCGTCATGGACGTGCTGCGCAGCGGCGCGCCGGCCGTGGTCGTGCCGTTTGCGATGCGCTCGGAAACCGAGCAGCGCATGCGCGCTGAGCGGCTTGCCGCACGCGGGGCGATCGACATCGTCGAGGAAAGCGAGCTTGCGCCGCCGACGCTTGCCGCGGCGATCGATCGCGCCGCCTCGCGCGGCGCACGTGGCGCCCTGCCGTTTGCCACCGAAGGTGCGCAGCGGAGTGCGGCGCGACTGCTCGAGCTTGCGCGGGGCCGGGATCCCGCGCCCGAACGATGAACTTGTCGGCACTCGAGGCGGAGCTCGATCGCTGGACGTCGCAACCAACCGGCGCGACGCTGTGGTGGCGCGACGACGATGCGGTCGCGGCGACACCGGCGCTCGATCGTTTGCTCGGACTCTGCACGTCGCATGGCGTTCCGCTCGCGCTCGCCGTCGTGCCTGCGCGACTGCAATCGTCGGTGGTGAAGGTGATCGACGATGCGCCGCTGCTGACGGTGCTGCAACATGGCTTTGCGCATGCGAATCACGCTCCGCCGAACGCGAAGAAGTCGGAACTGACCACGCATCGGCCGCGAGAAGCAACGTTCGCCGAGCTCGCGCGTGGTCACGATCGCCTCACCGATGCATTCGGCTCGCGTCACGTACCCGTGCTCGTCCCGCCGTGGAATCGAATCGACGCGAGCCTCGTCGCTGCCTTGCCCGAGATCGGACTCGACGGCTTGTCTACGTTCGGTCCCCGCGCGCAACGAACCGCGGCCGCGACCATTGTCCAATGCAACACGCACGTCGATCCCATCTCGTGGCGTGCGGGACGGCGCTTCATCGGCGGTCAGAAAGCGGCCGAACGGATCGCGCAGCATCTGCGCGAGCGACGCGAAGGGGTGGTCGACGCGACCGAGCCGACCGGGCTTCTCACCCATCACCTCGACTTCGACGACGACGCGTTCGCGTTCGTCGACGCGCTCTTCGCAATGACGCAAGCTCACGCGGCAACGTCCTGGCTCGCCGCGACCGACGCGCTTACTTTCGGCCGATCAGCATGAAGCGCCGATATCGCTTGTGTGGTTGCATTCCGCAAAACAGAAGCTCGCGCATCGGCGCCTGGCGCTGAAAGTGGTCGAGATCGGTCACGCAGTTCACGTGATCGGCGATGCGCGTGTAGTCGTTCGATTGCAACACGAGCAACGTGCGATCCGGCAGTCGCGCGTACCAGTCGTCGAACCCGACGATGTGCTCGCATGATGTATTGACAAGGACGTCGGGCGCGACATCGCGATCCGGAGACGGCGTCGGATAATCGAGCGTGCGCATGTCCGCCGTCTGCGCGACGAAGCGACCCTCACGCGCATGCGTCGCGTTCATCGACTCAGCCACCGCCGCGCAGCGCGGATCGATGTCGACGCTGACCACCTTGCCGATCGTCAGACGCGGGTCGCGCAACAGGATGGCGCCGAGCACGCCGAACCAGCCGCCGAGAACGGTGATCGTCCCGAACCGCGAACCGGCCGACGCGCGCAGCGCCCCCGCCAGCCAGAGTTTCGACGTGACCTGGTTGCGGTTCAGCGCGACCCCGAGATCCGGCTCGTCGAAACGCCCGACGGTCTTCGCGATGTCGGCAATCGCCGGACTGTCGAACCAGGCGGCCAGCCCGCCGAGGATGTCGCCGTAGAATTCTTCGCGGTCGTAAGCCATGGGCGCTTTCAGCAACCGCAGCGCAGTATAGCCGTCGATCCGCTGGCTTTCGGAAGCGCGCCGGTTGCCGTATTCTCCGCACGAGGGGAGATCGATGAGCGTCGACAAGGAAGCCGCACAGCTCGCCCGCGTGCCGATGTTCGGAAAGCTCGATCCGGCTCGGCTGAAGCTCCTCGCATTCACCAGCCGCGCGCTGACCTTCGCGCCGGGCGAGGTGCTGGTTCGCGTCGGCGAGCCCTCCGACAGCACGTACCTGATCCTCGACGGCGAGGCCGAAGTCCTCGGGTCCGCCGGCGATTCCGAATTCCTGATCGACACGGTCGGCGAGAACGCGTTGATCGGCGAGATGGGCGTGCTGATGAGCAGCTCGCGGACCGTGACGGTGCGCGCGAAAGGCGAAGTGCGAGCGCTGAAGATCGCCGCGCCGATATTCCTGCGACTCTTGTCCGAGAATCCCGAAGTTGCGCTCGACGTCATGCGTGTGTTGTGCGAGCGGCTCGCCGACACGACGCACATGCTCGAGAGCGTGCGCGGGCAGCTTGCGCGGGCGTCGGGGGACGCGCGCGGAGGCGCCCGCAAGGGATGAATCGCTGACGTGGAGCGCGCCAACGCGCAACGCTTCCGCGATCTCTGGCGCCGTTGCCATCCCGGCCCGAACGCGCTTTCGCCGGACCCGGTCTTCGAAGAAGTCGTTGCGCATTATGCGGAGCCGCACCGCCGCTATCACACGCTGGGCCACGTCGATGACTGTCTCGAACGACTCGACGGCGTTCGCGACCTGCCCGACGAGCCGCACGCGATCGAGCTGGCGCTGTGGTTCCACGACGTGATCTTCTCGGCGACGTCGAAGGACAACGAGCGGCGAAGCGCGCGCTTCTATCTCGACTGCGGGAACGGCGCGCCGCCGCGTTTCCAGCGCAAGGTTTGCAGCATGATCCTCGCGTCGACGCACGTGAACGCGATGTGTCACGACGATCTGGGCTATGCGCTCGACATCGACCTGGCCGGGTTCGGCCATCCGTGGCCGCAATTCCGCAGCACGACCGACGTCGTGCGCGCCGAGTACACACACCTGACCGACGCGCAGTTCGCGACCGGCATGTCGTGCTTCCTCGGCGCGCTGCTAAAGCGTGCCGCGATCTATCGCACCCCGGTGTTCCGCGACGCGAACGAGAAGACTGCGCGGGCCAATATCGCGCGGCTGCTCGACGAGTGGACGCGAGCCGGCTACCTGAAGTAACGGCCCCCACGCTCCCTTCGGTCGCTGCCCCCCAAGGGGGCGCAGTCGGTCGGTCAGGGCGGACCGGCTTGACCGACGCGCAACGTATGGACCGGCGTCTTCGCGCTGCGGCCGCGAACCGCCACTTCGCCGATCGGCTCGAACGCGAACGCGCTCGGCCCAGCGGACTGGCGCGTGCTTTCAGAGACGATGATGCGCGTGCCGTACTCCTTGTTCAGCACTTCGAGGCGTGACGCGAGGTTCACCTCGTCGCCGATGACGGTGTAGACCAGGTGATCGGGCGTGCCGACGAGGCCGCAGACCATCGCGCCGGTGTTGATGCCGATGCGGATCGAAAAGATCGTGCCGTCGCCGAACGAACGCGAGCGGCACATCGCGACGAGCTCCACGGCGGCAGCGACGGCGCTCGCGGCGTGCGACGGATTGGGCCGCGGCGCATTGAACGTCGCGATGATCGAATCGCCCTGGAACTGGTTGATGACGCCGTTCTGGCGCTGGATCGGCTCGGCGGCGGCGGCGTAGAACTCGTTCAACGTGCGAACGACCGATTCGGGACGGAGATTCTCCGAGATCGACGTGAAGCCTTCGATGTCGAGAAACAGCACCGTCGCCTCGCTTGTTTCGCCCTGTCCTGCGGTCGCCACCTGGTCGGCGCGCTTCAGCTGGCTTGCGACCTCGTCGGGAACGAACCGCGACAGCTCCTGATTGCTCGCGCTTTCGATCGCAGCGAACTCGAGCAGCCTCGCGGTGCGCTTGCTCGCGAGCGCCAGCACGGCGGTGAACACGAGAATCGAGATGATCTTGTCGACTTCGGCGCCGATCAGTACGCTGTTCGACGTGAGATAGGTGATGTAGTCGCGCGTCACCATCGAGTCGCGCGGATCGATCGTCACCGCGTAGAGCACGAGCGCAAGCCAGCCGAAGGCCGCGACCAGGCCCGCCGTGACGATATAGCGCGCCTCGAAGTTCAACGCGCGCAGCGCGATCAGCACGTAGACGTACATCAGCGTGGGGCTCTTCAGGTAGAACGAAGGCGGCTGCCGGTACTGCACGTGGAAGCTGAAGATGAGGCCGAGCAGCAGCGCCATGTCGACGACGATCGACGCGTAGATGAACGCGCGCGGCAGCATGCGTTTGTGCGCGAGCATGAGCCGGATCACCGTGAACAGCGCATACGCGGCGAGCACCCACGGGACCGGCGCGAACGGCGCGTCCTCGGCGAACTTCTTCGGTGCGATCGCGTAGACGGTGCCCATTGCGGCAATGAACGCGAGCTGGATCCATCCGACGAGGATTTCGGAACGCTCCTCCTGGCCGCGGATGCGCTCGCGGATGCGCGCCGGCAGGCGCGAGGCGGGCGTGTACCAGCGCGGCGCGCCGGGAAGGCGAAGCAGCAGTTGCGTGACGTTTGCCATGGGCGTTCGTCGTCCGGAACCGTAAAGGCCTTACGAGGGGAAGCTTAGGCGCGTCCGCCGTCGCGAGGCAATCGCGTTCGGCGTCGGACCGCGGCTTGCACGATCGCATCCAGCGCGACGGCGGCCGTCGACACATCGTGATGCTCGCGAACGTAGCGCCCCGCCGCGAGTCCCATCTCCCGACGGCGATCGGCGTCGACGATCAGACGGTCGACCGCACCGGCGAGGGCAACATCGTCGGTTGCCGGGACGAGGATGCCACTGACGCCGTCGGCGACGACGCCGGCCACGCCCGGCTGACGACCGGCGACGACCGGCACGCCGAGCGCCTGGGCTTCGAGAAACACCATGCCGATGGACTCGTCGACGGCGGGCCAGACGAACATGTCGGCGGATGCGAGCAGGCCCGCGATCGCTTCCCGCGGTTTCGCACCCGTGAACGCGACGCGTCCAGGTCGAAACGATGCGAACGCACGCTCGACGTCCGCGCGAACGCTGCCATCGCCGGCGATCATCAGCCCCCAAGGGCGGTGTGCGATGCGCGCAAGCGCGTCCGCCAGCACGCGATAGCTGGTGAGTTTGTATCCGGGTCGCATCATCGCGACGGTCACGATGCGCACGTCGTCGGATAAAGGCGACGTCGACCACGGCGAGTGTTGTCCAGATCGTGCGGAAGCGGCCCACGCATCGACGTCGAGATAAGGCGCAAGGGCGATCGGCGGCGGCGCATTACCGCGCTCGGCCGCAATGCCCGGCACGTCGCCCGGGTTGATCGAGATGACGGCGTCCGCGGAACGCACTGCGTCGACGACGGCGGCGTGCCCGAAGCGCCACGGCCCGTCGCGCTGCTTGCGCGCGATGGAGGCTTCGGCGACGACATACGGAATGTCGAGCGCGCGGCTCACGGCCGGGCCGATCCAGTCGGGCGCCTTGTGATAGATATGATACGTAAACCATAAATCGGGCCCGGCGCGCGTATCATGTTTCCAGCGCGACACGAGTCGTTCGGCGCAGCGCTGCGCGAGCCGCGCGAGCCGGTGCTGCCTTCGCTCATCGCCCGTGCCATCGAACGTTCGCAATCGCTCGGCGATCGACACGTCGTGCCCCGCGCGCTTCAGCGCGGCGACGAAGTTTCTCGCGAGCAACCGATCGCCCGAAGGTATCGGATGATCCGGCGACTTCAACGGCGCATAGAACGCGATCCGCACCGCGATCAGGCCGGCGCTTCGACGAGCTCGGCGCTTTGCGCCGCGGTCCCAAGGCTTTCGTCGAAGCGACGCGTGAGCTGATCGATCCCTGCCGCCATCGCAAAGCGGCCGGTCGTGCGCTCGTAGCCCGCCCGCGCAAGCCGCGCGCGCAACGCGTCGTCGTCGATCACGCGTTCGAGCGCCTTCGCGAAGGCAATCGGGTCTCGTTCGGGCGCAAGGAGCCCCGTGGCCTCGTCCTCGATCAGTTCGGCGATGCCGCCTACGCGGGTTGCGACGCAGGCGAGCTTCTGGCTCTGCGCTTCCAGCAGCACGTTCGGCAATCCGTCGCGATCGCCGTCGCCGGACACGCGGCTGGCGAGCGCGAACACGTCGGCGCGTCGATACGCGTCGAGGACGTCGCCCTGCGCAAGCGCGCCGCGCCATGTGCAACGCGCGTCGATTCCAAGCTCGTGCGCAAGCCGCTCGAGTTTTGGCAGGTCCGGGCCGCCGCCGACGTGCTCGAAGCGCCATCCGCGACGGGGTTTCATGCGCGCGAGCGCGACGAGCAGATCGTCGAAGCCCTTCTTGTCGACGGCGCGGCCCACCGACAACACGGTGATGACACCGTCGATGTTGCTTCGCGCAGGCGGTAAAGGGAAACGCGTCGTATCGATGCCGTGATACACGAGATCCACGGTGGCGGACGTCGACACGGCGCGCAGATGATCGGCGCCGGTTCGCGTGCACGTCGTCGTCCACGCACACGCAGCAAGCTTCTCGCGCTTGTCCCAGTCCGGCGTCGTCCAGATGTCCTTCGCGTGCGCGGAAATGCTGAACGGGCGCCCCGTAAGCAGCGACGCATAACGAGCGACCGATGCCGGCGTGTGCAGGAAATGCGCGTGCAAGTGGACGACATCCGCCGGCAATTCGGCCGCCAGCACCATCGCCTGGCCGAAGCGGCGAACGCGGTTGCGCGTGGCATCGCGCCGCACGTCGGCGACGAACGCCGCGCGTGCGCGGACGTAGTTTTGCGACGCTCTCATGCTGCGCCAGGCGCGGAGCACGCGAAGCGGCGCTTCGTGCAGATACTCCGGAAGATAGGCGACGCTTGCACGGATCTGCGCGTGGATCGGATGCACCCGCGCATCGGTCGGCTGCCGCAGCGAGAACAGCGCAAGTCGAAACCCCTGCGCCTCGAGCGCGTGCAGCTCCTGCGAGATGAACGTTTCCGAGAGCCGCGGATAACCCTTGACGACGACGCCGATGCGGCCTCGACCGCGCGCTGCGCCGCGCAGGGCGTCCGGCGTTGCGACTTGCATGGCTTAGGGTAGCATTCAGGAGACAGGTGACAGGGAACCGGTAACAGACACAACCGCGCTTAATGCGCGGCCGCCGGAGATCCCGGTGCCTCTGTTCCCTGTCCCCTGTTGCCTGTTCCCA
>DATLNR010000112.1:0-7167 GCA_035536655.1 Casimicrobiaceae bacterium | reverse complement strand
AGGGCGGGCGCGCTTTTGTTGTAACAAGAAATGTCGAGTTTCCGACTTGGATACCGCAACCGCGCGTTTCAACATGGTCGAACAGCAGATTCGCACCTGGGAGGTGCTGGATCCGAAGGTGCTCGACCTGCTCTTTGTCGTGATGCGCGAGGAGTTCGTGCCGCGCGCCTATCGCGCACTGGCGTTCGCCGATCTCGAGATCCCGTTGGGCGGCGGTCAGACGATGTGGGCGCCGAAGATGGAGGCGCGCGTGTTGCAGGCGCTGGCGATCAAGCCGAACGAGGAAGTCCTCGAAATCGGCACGGGCAGCGGATACTTCACCGCTTTGCTTGCCGCGAGCGGCGGCATCGTGACGACTGTCGAGATCGACGCCGAGCGAGCGGCCGCTGCGCGAACGAAGCTCGCTCGACGTGAATTCGGCGCCGTCAACGTCGATGTCGGTGACGGGGCGCGCGGTCACGGGCGACGCGCTTACGACGTCGTCGTGCTGACCGGCTCGACGCCGATCCTTTCCGATCGATTCGCGGCGCAGTTGAAGCCGGGAGGCCGGTTGTTCGCCATCGTCGGCGAGCCGCCGGTCATGAAGGCGCGGCTTGCGCGATGGACGGCCCCGGGCGCGCCCATAGCGACCGACCTGTTCGAGACGGTCGTTGCACCGCTCATCAACGCGCCGCAGCCGGCGCGCTTCGTGTTTTGATCGCCGAGATCGAGCCGGCGGAGCTCGACGCCTGGCGTCGCGACGACAAGCGCGCGGCGCCGCTGGTCGTTGACGTTCGCGAGCGTTGGGAGCTGGACGTCTGCGCGTTCGACGGCGCGCGCTCGTTGCCCCTGTCGACGCATGCGCATGCGTTGCTCGAGCTCCCGCGCGACGAGGACATCGTCGTCGTCTGCCACCATGGCGTGCGGAGCTTCCAGGTCACGGCGTGGCTTGCCCACCGCGGATGGTCGCGCGTGCACAACCTGCGCGGCGGCCTGGCCGCGTGGGCCGACCAGGTCGATCCGGCGATGGCGCGCTATTAGCGATGGCCGATGCTCTCATTACGCGAGTCGTCATGACCTTCCGAAAAGTCCTCGCAACGCTCGCGGTCGCCGTCTCGACGAGCGCGTCGGCCGAGGACCTCGTGCAGATCTATCGCGAAGCGCAGCAGAACGATCCGACGCTTGCGGCGGCGCGGGCGAACTGGCTCGCTGCGCAGGAGCGCGTTCCTCAGGCGCGCGCCGGCTTGCTTCCGCTGGTCAGCGCGAGCGGGGCGGTCAACACGCACGAAGGCCGCTCGACGACGTACGGCGATCCGCGGTCCGTCTCGTCCAACATCTACGCGAACAGCAACTTCTCGATCTCGGCGTCGCAGCCGTTGTTCAGGGCGCAGAACGTCGTTGCGTTGTCGCAGGCGCAGCGGTTGGTCGAGCAGGCCGACTACACGCTCGCCGCCTCACAGCAGGACCTGATCATCCGCGTCACCGTCGCCTACTTCGACGTTCTGCTGGCCGAGGTCAACGTCGAGCTCGCCGAGGCGCAGAAGGCGGCGATCGGCGAGCAGCTCGCGCAGGCGAAGCGCAACTTCGAGGTCGGTGTCGCGACGATCACCGACACGAACGAGGCGCAGGCCCGTTACGACTCGATCGTCGCGCAGGAGATCATCGCGCGCAACGATCTCGAGAACCGGCGCGCGGCGCTGCGCGCAATCATCGGTCGCATGCCCGGTCCACTGCGTCGGCTCGGGCCGGGCTTCGAGGCGACGCCGCCCGAGCCGAATGTTCTCGATCCTTGGATCGATCGCGCACTCGCCGACAACCTCACGGTGCGGATCGCCGGCTACAACGTCGACGTCGCGACGCTGGAGATCGACCGTGCGCGCGCCGCGCATCTGCCGACGGTGGATCTCGTTGCCGGCGCCGGAAGCAGCCTGGGCACGGGCTCGCTCGGCAGCGACTCGAACTTCCAGTCACGCTCGATGCAGATCGGCCTCTCGTTCAACTTTCCGATCTACCAGGGTGGCTTCGTCAACTCGAGGGTGCGCGAGACGATCGCGTTGCAGGAAGCCGCGCGGCAGAACCTCGAGGTCGCGCGCCGGGCGGCGACGTCAAACGCGCAGGTCGGATTCTCGGGCGTCAACAGTGCGGCGGCTACGGTGAGAGCGTTCGAGCAGGCGTTGCGCTCGGCGCAAACGGCGCTCGAGTCGAACCGGCTGGGGTTGGAGGTGGGCGTGCGCACGAACCTCGACCTCCTGAATGTCACGCAGCAGCTGTTTCAGGTGCGGCGCGACCTTGCGCAGTCGTATTTCAACTACCTCATCAGCATCCTGCGTCTGAAATCCGCCGTCGGCTCACTGACCGAGCAGGACCTCGAGGACATCAATCGAAGGCTGCAGGGATAGCGGCGCGGCGCTAGACTGCCGGTCACCGGCGACCTCCCGAGGGGAAAGGTGCGCAGAACCGGCAGTCATCGCAACAGCAAGCGCGGCAAGCACCCGTCGGCGTCGGCCGCGAGCGTGCAACGCGTTCGCGAGCTTGCCTGGGCTGGGCAGCATGCAGCTGCGATAGATGTCGCATCCAGCGCGCTCGATGCGAGCGATCTGGCGGTCGGCGACCGCATCGATCTCCTCGACCTGCGCTGCGAGAGCTACGTTGCATTCGGCGATCTCGAGCGTGCACAAGCCGATGCTGCGGCATTGAGTGAACTTGCCATCCGGTCGCTGTCGCCTGCGTTGGTCGCCCAGGCTGGCAATCGCGCAGCGATCCTCCAGATACGCCAAGGCGAAGCGAAAACGGCGGTCGCGACGGCCGAAGACGCTCTCGCCTCCGCTCGCAAGGCGCGAGACCGCGTGCTCGAAGCGACGAGTCAGCTGCGGCTCGGCGAGGCCCGTTTTCGCTTGCGTGACAACGTGCAGGCGATCGCTGCGGCGCGCGAAGCGCTGCGGCTGTTCCGCGAGATGCGCCGCCCGGCTGGAGAGAACCGCGCGCTTTGGGTGCTCGCGGCCGCGGCATCCAATCTGGGTCGCACCGCCGAAGCGGCCCGCTTGTCACGCGAGGCGCTGGACATCGCTCGCCGTTGCGGCGACTGGTTCGGTGTCGGAAACGCGGCGAACATGCTCGGGTTCGACGAGGCAGACCGAGGCAAGCGTTTCCGTCTGTACAAGGAGTCGCTCGCGGCCTTCACGCGCGCGGGCTATGTCGAGCGACAAGCGATCATCACTCACAACCTGGGCACGGCGTATCACCATCTCGGTTTGTACCGGCGAGCACGGCGCTATCTGCTTGCCGCGCGAGAGGCGACTCGGCGCACCGGGGCACGCGGCCAGATGGCGCGTTCCGCCTGGATGCTCGCCGTCAGCGAAGCCAGCATGGGCCACGCCGCTGACGTCGAGCACTACGCGCAAGCGGCAATCCTCGAGGCGGACGACGTTGGAGGCGAGGGGTACATCAGTCTGCGATCGGCGGTGCTCGGGCTTATCGCTTTCCATCAGGGCGACATGCGCACCGCCGCTCAGCACCGTCGAGAAGCGGCCGAGATCGCACGGACTACGGGCCAGGACGGGGTCGAGATCCACACGCTTACGGAGCTCGCGGAAGCGCTGATCGCAGGCGGCGATGCGGTTGCGGCGCTCGACGCCAGCACGCGCGCGACGGAACTGCATGCGAAGCACGATTTTGCGCAACTGCAGGGCACCGACCCGCCGATGTTGTGGTGGCAACACAACCGCGCGTTGGCTGCGAACGGACAGTCCGGCGCCGCGCGAATCGCCCTCGATCGTGCGTATCGGTTGGTCGTCGACGGCATCGCCACGCTGGGAGACGAAGGGTTGCGGCGCAACTATCTGAACAAGGTCGCGCACGTTCGCGCGATCGTCACCGCTTGGCTCGATGCGTCGCGTACGAAGCGCCTTCCACCCCATCTCGGCGGCGAAGCGAACCTGCGCGAACCGTTCGAGCGGCTCGTCGATACGGGCCTGCGGTTGAACGAGATCCGGTCGAGCGAGGAGCTTCGCGAGTTCCTGATCGACGAGGCGACCGAGCTGTCGGGCGCCGAGCGCGTGCTGCTGATTCTCGCGATGCCCGACGGCGGCAAGCTCGCCGGCGCACAGATGCCCAAGGGCGAGGATGCGGCGCTTCTCATGGACGACGTGTCGCCGATGTTCGACAGCGTCGCGCGCACACGCGCGGCTGTGCTCGAGCACGTTCCAGAAGACGCGCGACGCCTGGCGCAGCGCTCGCGCATCGTCGCACCGCTTGTTGCGCAGCACGAGCTCATCGGTTTCCTGTATGCGGATATCGACGGCGCGTTCGGCCGCTTTCACGAAGCGGACCGCGATCTCCTGGCGATGCTTGCGTCGCAAGCCGCGGTCGCGCTTGCCAATGCGCGCGCCTCCGAAGGGCTCGAAGCCAAGGTTGCCGCGCGTACCGAAGAATTGCGGACGAGCAATGCGCAACTCGAGGCGCGAGCTGCCGAGCTTGCAATCATCAACAGCGTGCAACAGGCGCTTGCCGGCGAATTGTCGATGCAGGGCGTCTACGACGCGGTGGGCGACAAGATCCGCGAAGTGTTCCACGGCGCGATCGTCTGGATCCGGATCTATGACCCGGTCACGGGGCTCGAGCACTTTCCGTACGCCAACGAGAAGGGCCGGCGGCACCATGTCGCGCCGCTGCCCGTCACGACGACCGGCTTCGGTGGCCACGTCTACCGCACGGGCAAGACGCTGCTCGTTGACGAGAACGTGACCGCTCGCGCGGCCGAGTTCGCATCGACGCTCCTGACCAAAGACGCGACGATCCCGCAGACGCAGCTCATGGTGCCGCTGCTTGCCGGCGGGGGTGTCCGTGGCATCCTCGTGCTGAACGACGTCGAGCGCGAGCGCGCGTTCAGCGAGTCCGATGTGCGGCTTCTCGAGACGCTCGCGGCCAGCATGAGCGTGGCGCTCGAGAACGCCCGCCTGTTCGACGAGACGCAGCGACTGCTGAAAGAGACCGAGCAGCGCAACGCCGAGCTCGCCATCATCAACAGCGTCCAGCGGGCGCTCGCCGGCGAACTTTCACTGCAGGGCGTCTACGATGCTGTCGGTGACAAGCTTCGCGCCGTCTTCCACGGCGCCGTCGTTGCGATCCGCCTTTACGATCCAGCGACCGGCATCGAGCACTTCCCCTACTTGCACGGTACCGAGGGCCGCGGTTCGGTCGAACCGAGACCGCTCAGCGGATTCGGCGTCGAGGTCATCCGCACCGGCAAGACGCTGATCATCGACGAAGACTTCGCCGCACGGGCCGCCGCGATCGGCACGAAGTCGATGGTCGAGCCGTCCGACCTGCCGAAGACTCAGCTGATGGTTCCCCTGATGGTCGGCGCGCAGGCGCGAGGCATCCTGCAGCTGAACGACATGAACCGCGAGCACGCGTTCGGTCCATCGGACATCCGATTGCTGGAAACGCTCGCGAGCAGCATGAGCGTCGCGCTCGAGAATGCGCGGCTGTTCGACGAAACGCAGCGGCTGTTGAAGGAGACCGAGCAGCGCGCCGCCGAGCTGGCGGTGATCAATTCGATCCAGCAAGGCATCGCGTCGAAGCTCGAATTCCAGGCAATCGTCGACCTGGTCGGCGACAAGCTTCGCCAGGTGTTTGCGACCGAGAACATCGGCGTCCGCTGGGTCGACTATGCGACGAAGACCGTGCATTTTCTCTACGAGTACGAGCACGGCGTGCGGATCCACCCTGCGCCCTCTTCATTCGATCCCGAGAAGCCGGTGACGAAACGGCTTGTCGCGCGTGAGACCGTCCTGCTTAACACGCGGGCCGAGATGGAGGCGCTGAAGATTCGCGCCATTCCAGGCACCGATTCCAGCCATTCGTGTGTGTTCGTGCCGATCGTCGGCAGCGACCGTGTGCTGGGCGCGATCGTGATGGAGGACTACGAGCGCGAGCACGCTTTCGGCGCATCGCAGGTTCGTCTGCTCGAGACCGTGGCGGCGAGCATGGGCGTGGCCATGGAGAACGCGCGCCTGTTCGACGAGAGCCAGCGGCGCACGCGCGAAACGGCGGCGCTCGCCGAAGTCGGACGCGAGCTGTCCTCGTCACTTGATCTCGACACGGTGCTCGACCGCATCGCACACCATGCGAAGGACCTGCTCGGCGCCGAGAACAGCGCGATCTTCCTGCCGGATGCCGATGGGACGAGCTATCAGGCAATCGTTGCGATCGGCGAGGCGGCAAGAGAGATTTCTGCGACAGCGATCGAAGTCGGCCGCGGCATCATCGGCAGCCTGGTCGCGGAAAAACGAGCGGCGTTTGTCAACGATACGCGGTCCGATGCTCGGGGCATCCAGATTCCGGGGACCGTCCCGAAGAACGAGGAGCGGTTGATGGTCGCGCCGTTGATGTCCGGCGAGACGGTGAAGGGTGTGATGGCGTTGTGGCGCAACGGAGGCCGGCCGTTCGACGATGCGGAGCTGGCGTTTCTCGTGGGTCTTGCGCGACAAGCGACGGTCGCAGTACAGAACGCGCGCCTGTTCAACGAAACGCAGGATGCGCTGGCGCACCAGACCGCCACGAGCGACATCCTGCGCGTGATCAGCGAGTCGCCGACGGACGTGCAACCGGTGTTCGAGGCGATCGTGCAAGCCGGGGTCCGCTTGTTCGAAGGCGCCGCCGTCGCCGTGAGTCGTCCGGAAGGCGGGCAGGTAAAAGCGATGGCCATCGCCGAAGAGGATGCATCGCGAGCGGCTCGCTGGCGCGCCGTGTTCCCCTTTCCGCTCAGCCACGACTACATCCACGGCGCGGCAATGCTCGATTGCCGCATCATCGACATCCCTGACGTGCTGGAGATGGACGGCCGGTTCGAAGCGGGCAAGCGAAACGTCGCGCCGGCAGGGTACCGGGCGATGACCGTCGTGCCGATGGTCAAGGATGGCACGGCGATTGGCGCCGTCGCGGTCGTGCGCCCTCGACCCGGTGCGCTGTCTCCAAAGGAACTTGTGGTCGTCAAGACCTTCGCCGAGCAAGCCGTCATCGCGATCGAGAACGTGCGGCTGTTCAACGAGACCAAGGAGGCGCTCGACCAGCAGACGGCGATCAGCGAGATCCTGCGCGTCATCTCCGCCTTGCGCACCGAGGTGAAGCCGGTGCTCGATGCGATCGTCGAGCGCGCGGCGCGCCTGTGCGACGCGTCGGCGGCAT
>DATLNR010000111.1:0-3741 GCA_035536655.1 Casimicrobiaceae bacterium | reverse complement strand
GAGAAGAAGAACACCAGGTTCGACTGGAAGGCGTTCAACACGAGCGCGACGGCGACGCCGAGAAGCGCAACGCCGGCGGCGATCCAGGCGAGGCGGCGATGACGTGCCTTCATTCGAGTGAATCGCCTGAACGTGTCGCATCGGCAACGTTGGTGCGTGCCGAACGAAAGCGTGCGCGCACGGCGAACACCTCGATCGCCACGACGACAATCGTCACGACATACGCGCAGATGACGAACGGCCAAGGGTTCATGCGGCCTCGTGTGTGGCGCGCAGCGGAGCGATCCAGCCCGCCGAACGCTCGCGCTCGAGGATGATCGCGCGAACGCGAATGAGAACGACGACGATCGCATAGAACCAGAAGGCGAATGTCATCGCCAGCAGCGCGGTCAGCATCGTCGCGTCGATCGTCGAGCCGGTGGCTCGGATCGTTGCGCCCTGATGCAATGTGTTCCACCACCGCACCGAGAAATAGATGATCGGCACATTGACCACGCCCACGAGCGACAGCAGCGCACATGCGCGATCCGCGCGCCGCGGGTCGTCGATCGCCTGCCGCAGCGCGATCACGCCGAAGTAGAGAAACAGGAGGACCAGCTCCGACGTCATCCGCGCGTCCCAGGCCCAGTACGTTCCCCATGTGGGCCGACCCCACAACGCGCCGGTCCACAACGCGATGAACGTCATCAGCGCGCCGGTCGGCGCGATCGCTTGCGACACCATCGCCGAGAGGCGCGTTTTCAAACCCAGCGCCAGCGCACCCCATGCCGCCATCACGACATACAGGAACATCGACATCCACGCGGCGGGCACGTGAATGAAGATGATCCGGTAGACCTCGCCCTGCTGCGCATCGGTCGGCGCCACGACGAATCCGAGATACAGCCCGACCGTTGCGAGCACGGCGGCCGCGACGGCGGACCACGGGATCATCGTCCCCGCGAGCGGGTAGAACGTTGCCGGAGACGAGAACTTGAACCAGCGCAATGCCATCGACAAACGGTCCTATTCAGTCGCGATGCGAACCGCCGCCGCGGCGGCGAGCGGCGCGCCGACGATCGCGAGCGCAAGCCCCGCGCCGAGCAACGACAGGTTCGCACCAGGCGAAAGTCCGGAGCGCACCGCTTCCACCGCCCCCGCGCCGAAGACCAGCACCGGCACATAGAGCGGAAGGATCAAGAGCGCGAGCAAGCCGCCGCCTCCGCGCAATCCGAGCGTCAGCGCCGCCGCAATCGCGCCGACGAGCGAGAGGATCGGTGTTCCAACCGCAAGCCCGGCGGCAAGCACGGCGATGCGCGCGCCGTCGAGACCGTACTGCGCCCCGACGATCGGTCCCAGCACGACGATCGGCAGACCGGTCGTCAGCCAGTGAGCGACGATCTTACCGGACACGAGCGCAGGCAGCGGGTAGGGCGACAAAGCGATCTGTTCGAGCGTGCCGTCGGCATGGTCGGCCGCGAAAAGTCTCGGAAGCGCCATCAGCGAAGCCAGCAGCGCTGCGACCCAGACGACGCCCGGCCCGATGGCCTCGAGCAACGCCGGTTCCGGCGCCACGGCCAGCGGAAACAGCGTCACGACCACGAGATAGAACATCAGCTGCACCGCGAGTTCCATTCGCGATCGCATGACGACGCGAAGGTCGAGCCGCGCTGCGAGCGAAACAGCGGCGACGACGCCGTGCTGCGCCTCTGTTTCACCTGAACCGCGCTGCAGGGTCGAGCTTGCGCGCATCATGTGGACCGTCGTCGACCGAGCGTCAGCGTTTTCACGCGGGCGCCGTCGACAGAGAGCGGCTGATGTGTTGCCACCACCGCCACGCCACCCCGGATGAGATGTTCGCCGACCCAGTTCGACAAGAGTTCGCTTGCCGCTGCATCGAGCGCCGTCGCCGGCTCGTCGAGCACCCAGAGCGCGCGCCGCACGAGTCTCAGCCGTGCGAGGCCGATGCGCCGTTGCTGTCCCGCCGAAAGCGAGCGCGCGGGCAACGCGCGTTGTTGCAGTCCGATCGCCGCCTCGTCCAGCGCCGAGTGGACGCCGGCGTCGTCGACAGACTCGCCGGCCAGCTCGGCGAGCGCGGCGAGATTCTCGGCGGCGGACAGCTCACGCTTGATCGCGTACGAGTGGCCGCAATAGAGAACGTCGCGACGCCATCGCGGATCGAGGGGTTCTACGCGCTGGCCGTTCCACCGGATCTCGCCGTCGTCCGGGTGCGCGAGTCCGGCAAGCATCCGAAGCAGCGTCGTCTTGCCGCTGCCGTTGACGCCGGTCACGATCAATGCCTCGCCGGCTTCGACGACGAACCGGACATCCGAGAACAGGGCGTTGCTGCCGCGTTGCCCGGCGAGTCGGTGCGCTTCGAACAAAGTCGGTATATGCGATGAGCGACGGCGGTGCGGGATTATAGAAGCACTGTTTCGTCGGCGCATCGAGCGTACTTCGCGCGCTGGTGCGGTGCAATCGGGCGTACCATCAGCGCATGAACGGACAAGACGGGACGAGCGGGCGGTGCCTCCGCTCGATCCGATCCGGCCGGCGATAGCGGCGAAGCTGCGGACGGTTGTCCGCAGGACAGAAGGAGGAGGACTGGCTATGCAACGAAGGCTCGTGCACGCTTGTGCAGCATCGGTCGCGACGATCGCGGCCGCGCTTTTGCTGGTTGCGCAAAACATCGAGGCGCGGATCACTTCGATCACGATCGATTCCACGACACCGATCCAGAACGGCCAGGCGTTCGGCGCGGTCGGCGCATACGAGGAGTTGCGCGGGACCGCGATCGGCGAGATCGATCCGAACGATCGTCGCAACAGCCTGATCACCGACATCGCGCTGGCGCCTCGCAACGCGGCGGGCCGCGTCGTCTACAAAACGCAATTCTCCGTCATCAAACCCGTGAATGCCGCCAGCGCATCGGGCGTGATGCTCTACGTCGTCCCGAATCGCGGCAATCGTGCCGTGCCGTTCAACATCGGCACCGACGGTTTCTTGTATCACCGCGGCGTCGTCGTCGTGAACAGCGCCTGGCAGGGCGACATTCCGATCAGCACGGTTTCGGGAACGCAGCTCGGCATCGACGTCCCGGTCGCGAAGAACGCCGATGGCTCATCGGTCACCGGCCCGGTCTGGGACCGGTTCGTCGCCGTGGCGCTGACCAACAACGCGCGCACGACGACGCAGGATCTTTCCGGTCTCGGTCGAACACCGGCGAGTCTCGACACGTCGCTCGCCAAGTTGATTTCCGTCACCTCGGAAACCCCGGCCGGTGTCAAGAGCGGCGTCGTGCAGCTTGCCGCAAGCGATTGGGCGTTCGCCGATTGCCGGACGGTGCCGTTCCCCGGCACGCCGGATCCGCGACGTATCTGTTTGAAAAATGGCTTCGATCCGGCGCTGCTCTACGAGCTCGTCTACACAGCGAAGGACCCGTACGTGCTCGGCGTCGGCGCGGCGGCGATGCGTGACGTCGTTTCGTTCTTCCGTTATGCCGCGAAGGACGACGCGAACACGGCGAATCCGCTCGCGAACCGGATCACGAAAGCCATCGGTTTCGGCAACTCGCAGTCCGGCCGCTTTCAGAAGCATTTCCTGAACAACGGATTCAACGAGGACGAGAGCGGACGCATCGTCTGGGACGGCATGAACCCGAACATCGCGGGAATGATGGGCAGCTTCAACATCCGCTTCGCGCAACCGGGCGATATCGCCGAGCTCTACGATCCCGGCGCGGATGGGCCGCTATGGTGGGCG
>DATLNR010000110.1:0-16999 GCA_035536655.1 Casimicrobiaceae bacterium | reverse complement strand
AGCGCTTGTCGCACGTCGGATGCATCGATCACGAACGCTTCGGCGAGCGCTTCGGCCGTCGTCGGTCCGAGACCCTGCAACCGGCGGCGCACGATATCGACGATTGCGTCGTGGTGATCCCACGATCGTAGGGCGAGCTCGTCCGGGACGACGACATCCGGCGCGTAACGCGCGGACGAATGCAGAGCGCGCATCTGCGGCAGGCACTCCGTCGCGACCCATACATGTCGCGCCGGTGTCGTGGGCAGCGCCAACCGGGTCGCGCGTTGCATTGCGGCGAGCGCCTCGAGCCATGCGAGCCAGCCGGCGTCGGCCGTCGCCTCCGCTTCGGTAATGAAACCGAGCGTCAGCAAGGCATCGTGCACTTCTTCGGCGTTGGCCGCGTCCGGCCACGCTTCGCGACGAACACGCGCGATCGCATCGGCGTCGAGGCGACCGAGATCCGCCGCGTCGGCGCGATCGGTCCACCCGCGGGCGAGCACCGCCTGCGTTCGCCGCTCTTCCAGCGGCGCATCGTCGAGATAGGCATACGGCTTCGCCGCGAGCACTTCCAGCGCCAATGGCGACGGTCGCGTGAGCTCGCGCGTGACAACGCCGATCGCTCCGCACTCGATGCCTCGCAACAGCCGTTCGAGCCCGTCGACGTCCATCGCTTCGTGCAGGCAATCGTGAACGACTTGGCGCACCAGCGGGTGGTCCGGCACTTCGCGCTCGCCGACCAGGTTCTCGGCACACGCGACCTGATCGGGAAACACCGATGCCATCATGTCGTCGGCGCGCATCCGCTGCAACGGCGCGGGAACTCTGCGTCCGCCGCGAAAACGCGGCAGCGCAAGCGCGATGCCGGCGACCCAGCGCCAGCGCGCGGCGAACATCGGTGCCGTCAGCATCGCCTGCACGAGCACTTCGCGCACCGTCTTCGAGCTCAGGTAGCGCGCAACGTCGTCGAGCGGAAAGCTGTGGCTCGTCGACAGCGACAGCACGATCGCGTCCTCGGTCGCGGCCGCCTGCAACTCGAAGTCGAACTTGACGCAGAAACGCTTGCGCAGCGCCAGGCCGAACGCTCGGTTGATGCGGCTGCCGAACGGGGAATGAATGACCAGCTGCATGCCGCCGGACTCGTCGAAGAAGCGCTCGATCACGAGGCGGTCCTGCGTCGGCATCGCGCCGAGCGCAGCGTGCGATGAAGCAAGGTACTGCGCGAGCTCGCCGGCCGCGCGCTCATCGATGCCGACGCCTTCGCGGAGCCGCGTCGCGACGCGCTCGTCATCGTGACCGTGCGACACGACCTCCGCAACGTCGTCACGCAGCCGCGATACGGCATACGACAGCGCATCGGAGCGTCCCGGCGCCTCGCCCAGCCAGAACGGGATCGTTGGCGCCAAGCCCTTCGCGTCCTCGACGCGAACCCTGCCCGCTTCGACGCGAAGGATGCGATACGACGTATTGCCGAGCTGGAAGATGTCACCGGCGAGGCTTTCGACCGCGAAGTCCTCATTCACGCTGCCGACCGAATGACCGGCCGGTTCGAGCACGACGTCGTAGTCGGCGTTGTCCGGTATCGCGCCGCCTGACGTAAGCGCAACGAGGCGCGCGCCGCGACGCGCGCGCAGCATGCCGTGCACCGCATCACGATGCAGGTACGCGCCCTGATGGCCACGGCGCGTATCGAGTCCCTCGGCAACCGTGCGCGCGACGTCCATGAACTCGGCGAACGTCAGCGCCGCGTAAGGAGCGGCTTGACGTAAGCGGTCGAACAATGCGCGCTCGCCGATCTCGTGTGCCGCGACTTCGGCGACGATGTGCTGCGTAAGCACGTCGAGCGGCTGCGACGGAATCACCAGCGTGTCGAGCTCTCCGCGGCGGACCGCATCGAGCAGTGCCGTGCATTCGACGAGGTCGTCGCGAGACAGCGGAAACAGTCGCGCCTTCGCAATGCCGCCGACCTGATGCCCCGCGCGACCCGCACGCTGCAGGAAAGCCGCGATCGAACGCGGCGAACCGAGCTGACAGACGAGATCGACATCGCCGATGTCGATGCCGAGCTCGAGCGATGCGGTCGCGACCAGCACCTTGAGATCACCATGCTTCAGGCGCTGCTCGGCGGCGAGGCGCCGCTCTTTCGACATGCTGCCGTGATGCGACATCACATGCTCGGCCCCCAACAGCTCCGACAGATGACGCGCAGCGCGCTCCGCCATCCGGCGCGTGTTGACGAACACTAGCGTCGAACGGTGGTCCTGCACGAGCTGCGCGATCTGCGCGTAAACCTCGGTCCAGACGTCGTTGCTCATCACTGGCGCGAGCGGCGACGCCGGCAGGCCAAGCGTCAAATCGCGCGCACGGGCGTGGCCGACGTCGACAATCGAGCAATCGCGCTGCGCGCCGTCGGTGTCCACGCCGACGAGAAACCGTGCGACGTCCTCGATCGGCTTCTGCGTCGCCGACAAGCCGATGCGGACCGGTGGCCTCGGCGTCAATGCCGCGAGCCGCTCGAGCGACAACGCGAGATGGCTGCCGCGCTTGTTCCCGGCGATCGCGTGGATCTCGTCGACGATGACGGCCCGCGTCGTTGCGAGCATCCGGCGTCCGGACTCCGATCCGAGCAGCACGTAAAGCGATTCGGGCGTCGTGACGACGATATGCGGCGGGCGCCGTCGCATGCCGGCGCGCTCCTGCTGCGTCGAATCGCCGGTCCTCACCAGCGTGCGAATATCGACGTCGTTCAGGCCGCACGTCGCGAGCGCCTTGCGAATGCCGGCAAGCGGCGTCGCAAGGTTCTTGCGGATGTCGTTCGACAGTGCCTTGAGCGGCGAGACATAGACGACGGCCGTCTCGTCGCGCAATCCCGCGTTCACGCCCTCTTCGACCAGCGTGTCGATCGCTGCGAGGAAGGCAGCGAGTGTCTTGCCGGAACCGGTGGGCGCGGCGATCAGCACGTTGCGCCCGGCCTTGATCTCGGGCCACGCACGCGATTGCGCCGGCGTCGGTCCGTCGAAGTGGCCGTCGAACCAGTTGGCGACGGCCGGATGGAAGCGCACGGTTGGTCTCATCAAAGCTCAGAGGTAATGGGCGTGGTGTTCGAGGTGCGCCTCGATGAACGTCGCGATGAAGAAGTAGCTGTGATCGTAGCCATCGCGATAACGCATCTTTAGCTTCACATCGCGGCGACTGCACGCTTCCTCGAGCAGCGACGGTCTGAGCTGCGCATCGAGGAATGAGTCGGTGGTGCCCTGGTCGACGAGGATCGGCGGCCCACGCCAGCCACGATCCTCGACGAGCGCCGTGGCGTCCCATTCTCGCCAGTGCGATCGGTCATTGCCGACGTAACCGGAAAGTGCCTTCACGCCCCACGGGCAGCGCATCGGCGAGGCGATCGGGGCGAATGCCGATACCGAACGAAACCGACTCGGATGACGCAACGCCGCCACGAGCGCACCATGGCCGCCCATCGAGTGACCGAGGATCGCCATCCGGTCGCGATCGACGTTGAAGCTATCGGCCACTACGTCAGGCAATTCCTCGGTGACGTAGCTATGCATCCGATAGTGCGCGTTCCACGGAGGCTCGGTCGCGTCGACGTAGAAGCCGGCGCCGACGCCGAAGTCCCAGTGATCGCGGTCGCCCGGCAGCGCAACGTCGCGCGGGCTCGTGTCTGGAACGACGAGCGCAACACCCAGGCGCGCAGCAACTCGCTGCGCCCCCGCCTTGACGATGAAGTTCTCCTCGGTGCAGGTGAGGCCGGAAAGCCACATGACGACCGGCACGCGGCGCTCTTTAGCGTCAAGCGGCAGATACACGCCGAACCGCATCGGGCAACGCGTTTCGCGCGACGCATGTCGATAGACGCCCTGCGTGCCTTCGAACATGCGCTGTTCGACGACGATTTCGATGGCCATCAATAGGTTACGACCGCCCGGATCGATTCACCCGCGTGCATCAGGTCGAAGCCTTCGTTGATCCGCTCGAGCGGCAGCACGTGCGTGATCAGGTCGTCGATGTTGATCTTGCCGTCCATGTACCAGTCGACGATCTTCGGCACGTCGGTTCTGCCGCGTGCGCCGCCGAAGGCCGTGCCTTTCCACACGCGTCCGGTGACGAGCTGGAACGGTCGCGTGCGAATCTCCTGCCCGGCGCCGGCGACACCGATGATGATCGACTGGCCCCATCCGCGATGACAGCATTCGAGCGCCTGGCGCATCACGTCGACGTTGCCTATGCACTCGAAGCTGTAATCCGCGCCGCCACCGGTCAGCTCGACCAGGTACGGCACGAGATCCCCGTCGACTTCGCGCGGATTGACGAAATGCGTCAGGCCGAACTTGCGTGCAAGCGCCTCGCGCGCCGGATTCAGATCGACGCCGACGATCAGGTTCGCGCCCGCCATCCGTGCGCCCTGAACGACGTTGAGTCCGATGCCGCCCAGTCCGAACACCACGACATTGGCGCCCGGCTCGACTTTCGCCGTGTTGATCACCGCGCCGATGCCCGTCGTCACGCCGCAGCCGATGTAGCAGACTTTCTCGAACGGCGCATCCTCGCGGATCTTCGCCACCGCGATCTCCGGCAGCACCGTGTAGTTCGAGAACGTCGAGCAGCCCATGTAGTGATGCACCGGCTTTCCGCCCATCGAGAAACGGCTGGTGCCGTCGGGCATCAGGCCCTTTCCTTGCGTCGCCCGGATCGCCGTGCACAAGTTCGTCTTGCGCGACAGGCACGACTTGCATTGCCGGCATTCGGGCGTGTACAGCGGAATGACGTGATCGCCGGCGCGGACGCTCGTCACCCCCGCGCCGACATCGACGACGATGCCTGCGCCCTCGTGACCGAGGATCGCGGGGAACAAGCCTTCCGGATCGGCGCCCGAGCGCGTGAACTCGTCGGTGTGACAGATGCCGGTGGCCTTGATCTGGACCAACACCTCGCCGGCTCTCGGCCCGTCGAGCGTGACGGTTTCAATCGTCAGCGGTTCGCCCGCGCGATGCGCGACGGCAGCACGAGTTTCCACGTCGAGAGCTCCTTGCGGCGAGCGCGTAAAACGATCAGCGCGATCGCCGATTATCACTCGCAGTCGAGCTTCGGACGCAATGACGTTTACGGTGCCGCGACGCGCCAGACGATGTTGCCCACGTCATCGGATCCGGCTTGACCGCCTGGGCAACGAGATCCGGCCGCGGCAGCTTGACGCGCGCATCGACGTGCTGGCCGAAATAGCTGTACGGCCAGCCCCGAACGCGCCGTCTCGGACCGATGTCAGGTAATCGGGAACGAGGTCGGGCCCGAGCTCGTCGCGCTCGTTGACGACGGTCGACAGTGCGCCCGTTTCCGGTTCCCACGCGAGGTGCGAATTCAGTCCGTGGCAGGAAGACTTCGCGCCGCCCGGCCACGCAGTCGCCGTCAGCGTCGCGCAGGATGCTGATGCGATTTTGGCGCTCGGCACGCCGGCGCCGGCTTTCTTCATGAACAGCTGCATGAAAGAGGCCTGCACGTGAAGCCACCGAGGGTGATGGTGTCCATGGGCATAGCGCGTACCTTCAATCCCTGCGGGCTCGCGGGGGCCGCCTGCGCCGGCCAGCCCTTCGCCTCGGCGACGTTGACCGTCCGGATCAGCTCGTTCCGCGGCGGCGGCAACGTCGGGTTGGGCCCCGTTGTGCTGGCGAACGGCAAAAGGGAGCGGTTCCCCCTAGCCGGCCAAAAGCGCCAGCACGATCGCGCCGGCTGCGCAAGCGACGTTTCTTCGCATGTCCGTTCCCCGAATCGTTCGCATGGTTCTATCATTGCGCGCGCCGACGCAACCGCCGATGCAACGATCTGCGCGCCGACGGATTTAAACTACGCGATGGCCCGATTCTCGACGAACGACTGCGCACGTGCGCTATGCCGATGACGATCGCGGACACGATCATCGCAACGCTTACGCAGGAGTTCGCCGATCTGAACGATCCCGCGGAATTCACCCGCGTGGCGATCCGGCTGCTCGTCGCCGTCGCTCTCGCCGCAGTCATTGGTTACGAGCGCGAGCGACGTGGCAAGACCGCGGGCTTGCGAACCCACATGCTGGTTGCGCTGGGCGTGGCGCTGGTCATCGTCAGTGCGCAGCAATCGGGTGTCGAACCGGATGGCATGACCCGCGTGCTGCAAGGTTTGTTCGCCGGCATCGGGTTCCTTGGCGCCGGCGCGATCTTGAAGCTCGACGAGAAAGAGCGCGTCAAGGGCCTGACGACCGCCGCGAGTATCTGGGCTACCGCTGCAATTGCCGCCGCCGCCGGTTTGGGGCGAGAGGCGACGGCCGTATTCGCGACCGTGCTGAGCTACGTGATCCTGGCGGTGCTCGGGAGACTCGAGTCGCGGCTGGACCCCGGATCGGACCACGACGAAATGGACCGACGCAACAATTAATCGACCTCAGCCGGGATCGCTCTGACCGACAACACGCCTGCGATCGCCGCGATCGCCCGGATCGTCGCCTCGTCGACCGCGCTGTCGACATCGACGAGCGTGTAGGCCATCTCGCCGCGCGACTTGTTCACCATGTTGTGGATGTTCAAGCCGCCGTGCGCCATCGTCGAGCTGATCTGGCCGAGCATGTTCGGGACGTTCGCGTTCGCGATCGCCACCCGGTAGGGCGCTTCACGCGGCATCTCCACCTGGGGAAAATTGACGGCATTGCGGATCGTTCCGTCCTCGAGGAACGCGCGGACCGAATCGACGACCATCTCGGCGCAGTTTTCCTCGGCCTCGGCTGTCGATGCGCCCAGGTGCGGCAGCGCGACGACATTGCGCTCGCGCAGCAGCGTCGACGTCGGAAAGTCGCAGATGTAGGCACGCAGCCGCCCGTCGCGCAGAGCCGCGCCGACGGCCGCTTCGTCGACAATCGCCTCGCGCGCGAAGTTCAGCAGCACGCCGCCCTGTTTGACCGCGGCCAGTCGCTTCTCGTCGATCAGACGCCGCGTCATCGGCACGAGCGGCACGTGAAGCGACACCATATCCGCGTGGCGCAACACCTCCTCGATCGAGTGCGCCTTGCGCACCGATGCGGGGAGACGCCACGCGGCGTCCACAGTGATCTCCGGATCGAAGCCGATGACATTCATGCCGAGCTTGATCGCCGTGTCGGCGACCAGGCTTCCGACGGCGCCGAGCCCGATGATCCCCAGCGTGCGTTGCGGCAGCTCGAAGCCGGCGAACGTCTTCTTGCCGGCTTCGACGCGCGCCTCGAGCTGCGGATCCGCCGGATCGAGCGATGCGACATAGTGGAGCGCCGGAACGATGTTGCGCGCGGCCATCAGCATCGCGGAGAGCACCAGCTCCTTGACCGCGTTTGCGTTGGCACCAGGCGCATTGAACACCGGCACGCCGCGCGAGGACATTGCCGGGACCGGGATGTTGTTGGTGCCCGCGCCGGCGCGCCCGATCGCTTTCACACTCGCTGGGATCGCCGTCGACGTGAGGTCGTGCGAGCGCAGAATGATCGCGTCGGCGCCTTCGAGCGGACCGCCCAAGGCGTAGCGGTCCAAAGGAAAACGCTCGAGACCCCTTCGCGCGATCTCGTTCAGCGTCGCGATGCGATAGCGCTGCACCGGGCTATCCCCGCTCACGTTCGAACTCGTGCAGGTAATCGACCAGCGCCTGAACGCCCTCGATCGGCATCGCGTTGTAGATCGAGGCACGCATGCCGCCGACCGAGCGATGCCCTTTGAGCTGCAGCATGCCGCGCGCCTCGGCGCCTTTCAGGAAGTCCGCGTCGAGCGACTCGTCGGCGAGCCGGAACGGAACGTTCATCCGCGAGCGGTCTTCCCGGCGAACCGGAGTCCTGTAGAACGCGCTCGCGTCGAGCGTGTCGTACAGGAGCTTCGCCTTCGCGATGTTACGTTGCTCGATCGCTTCGACGCCGCCCTGCTCCAGCAGCCACTCGAACACCATGCCCGCGATGTAGATCGCATAGGTGGGCGGCGTGTTGAGCATCGAGCCCTCTTTCGCCTGGGCCTTCCAGTGAAACGCAGACGGCGTGATCGGCAACGCCCGGTCGAGCAGATCGTCGCGCACGATGACGAGCGTCAATCCGGCCGGGCCGACGTTCTTCTGGGCGCCGCCGTAGATGACGCCGTAGCGCGAGACGTCGATGATGCGCGACAGCAGGTGCGACGACATGTCGGCGACGAGCGGGACGTTTCCCGTATCCGGCGTCCATTGAAATTCGACGCCGCCGATCGTCTCGTTCGTCGTCACGTGCACGAAGGCCGCATGCGGATCGAGGCGCCACGTCGACTGCGGCGGCACGCAGGTGAAGCTTTGCGGCTGCGATGAAGCAGCCACGCTGACGCGCGTGTACTTCTGCGCCTCCTTGATCGACTTCTTCGACCATTCACCGGTGTTCACGTAGTCGGCGCTTTCGCGTCCGGCGACGAGATTCATTGGCACGATCGCGTTCTCGCCGATCGCCCCGCCCTGCAGGAACAGTACGCGATAGGTCGCCGGTATCGCCATCAATGCGCGCAGGTCGGCTTCGGCTTTCTCCGCGATGCCGATGAACTCCTTGCCACGATGGCTCATTTCCATCACCGACATGCCCGAGCCGTGCCAGTCGAGCATCTCGGCGGCGGCGCGCTCGAGGACGGGTTCCGGCAGCACCGCCGGACCGGCGCTGAAGTTGAATGCGCGCATCGAAAATTCCTTGCGTGCAGCGTCAGGCCGCAGGATTCGGGTAGCGAAGCTGGATCTCGGCGATGCCCGCGAGCGTTTCTCCGTCGAGCGTAACCTGCGCGGCGGCGATGTCCTCGCGCAGCTGCTCGATCGTCGTCGCGCCGATGATCGTGGCGCCGACGTACCAGCGGCTGCGCAGATAGCCCAGTGCAATCTCGACGAGCGACAGGCCGCGCTCGCGCGAAAGCTTGCGATAAGCCTCCACCGCTTCGTAAACGATCGGCCGCCGGAAGCGTGTGCCGATGCCGTCGAAGCGCGTGTAGCGGGCGCCGTCGGGCTTCGCGCCGTTCGCATACTTGCCGGTCAACACGCCACCCGCGAGCGGACTGTATGCAAGCAGCGACATGCTTTCGCGGAACAGCGTTTCCGCAAGATCGCCGTCGGCGTTGCGCGAGACCAGACTGTGCGCATTCTGCACGGTGACCGGCGCGGGAACGCCGAGCTCTTTCGCAAGCCGCGAGAACTCGCAAACCCCCCAGCTGGTTTCGTTAGACAGCCCGAAATGGCGGACCTTGCCGGACGCAATGACTTCTGCCATCGCTTCGACCTGCTCGCGAATCGACGGACCTTTTCGCTCCTTCGCCCGATCGAATTCGTTCGCCCCGAACGTCGGCACGTTGCGTTGCGGCCAGTGGATCTGATAGAGATCGATGTAATCGGTGCGCAGGCGCTCGAGGCTGGTGTCGACCGCCTCGAGGATCACGCCGTGCGTCAGATCCGTTCGCCCGCCGCGAATCCAGTCGCGCCGCCCGGGGCCCGCGACCTTGGTCGCGATGACTAGCGACTCGCGCCGCTGCCGCACGAGCCAATTGCCGAGATAGCGTTCCGTGCGCCCCTGCGTCGTCGCATTCGGCGGCACCGGATACATCTCCGCCGTGTCGATGAAATTGATGCCTTGCGCGACGGCGAAGTCGAGCTGCTCGTGCGCCTCACCTTCGCTGTTCTGCTCGCCCCACGTCATCGTTCCGAGGCAGACCTCGGAGACGTCGAGGCGGGTCTGCGGCAAGATTCGGTGTCGCATGGGGCCACGTTTTTCAGGGACAACCTGCGATTCTATTGCATGCCCATCCCTGCGATTCCGCTGCGCGCCGAGACGATCGGTTCGACCACCGGCGGCGTCCGAACCTGCATCTCTCGTACAGCCTCGTAGAGTTGTTGCCATTCCTCGACCGCGGAAGGATCCGCGAGCCACGCCTCGATGAGCGAGGACGCCAGACCGCGATCATGGGCCCCGAGATCAGCAAGCGTCTGGAACGTGAACTTGCTGCCGTCGAGATACAGGGCGCGAGCAAGCTCGATCAGTCCTTCCGCGGATGCGGGATCGCGGGCGACGCGCGAGCAGACCGCATCGCACGCGAGTTGCGCACTTGAGCGAGGCAGGCTCGCGCTCACGTCGTTGGTCATCGACGCGAGCGTCGGCGACACGGGGGCGTCAACCAACGGCTCGTAGATCGGCGAATTTCCGAGGTGCGCCGCCCGACTGATCGAATACCGCTTGAGCGAAACGGCCAACAGCACGCAACTCATCAACCACAGTACGGCGATGAGCGGTACCCAATCCTGCAAGGCCGATGCTGCAAGCGAACTCATAGGCCAACGACGACGGCGCGCGATCGACCGCCGATCAGCGCCTTTGCAGGCGCTCGCGGAACCAGCGCTCGCGACGCTCCCACTGGTCATCGAGTCGCGCGGTCACCGCATCGCGCTGCGTGTCGATCGGCGCGGCGGTCGTTACGGTGCGTTCAGCGGGCGGCGAACTCCTTGGCTCGCGGAGATCCATCCGCGCCTGCTTGCCATTGTCCGGCGGCGCCGCCGTGCGAGGTGCCGCCGTCCGTTGCTCGTAGGACGGTGTCTCCGCGACGCTTGGTCGACGAGGGGGCTCGATCGTCGGGGCGCGTGTTGCAACGTCCACGCGCGGTTGGCGTTGCGGCTGGGGCTGGGGCTGCGGTTGCGGTGCGGCGCGCGCCGCCGGCGGCGGCGTGACCGGCGGCAATCGAGTGACGGCCAGGCGCGAGGCATTCGGGCCTTCACGCGGAACGCTCGTCGAAGGGACCGGTGGGGAAGCCGTCAGCGCAGGGGGCGGCAAAGAAGCAGGTGGGCGATCGTCGACCGCCGGTGCGATGTCGGGCGCCGGATCGCGCTTCCCGGCGAGGAGGTCCTCGTGGGCGCGGGCGCTTGCGAGCGTTCGCGTGTCGACCGGCGAGTACGGTAGCGCTCGCCGAGCCACTGCCGTGACGGTATGGTCGGCTGCCTTGGGCGCGGAGACTCGAGCTTTCTGATCCTGCGTGAGTGCGGACAACGTCAACGCGCTCGGCCAGCGCGGCGCGAGCGCCAACCCGAGCGCCACCGTCCACATGAGAACGCTGATCAGCGCAAAAACGGCGAGCCCGAGCCATCGCCGCGAGTTACGCTCGTCGCGTGCGCGCAGAAGTGCGGACGTGGTCATGAGACAGATCGAACGAACGAATGTCAGGACGCTATCGATCGGGCGCGGCGACGATCAGGCGATAGTCGTCGCCGTCGGCGGCAACGATCGCCGCACCGGGAACGATGGCCTGGATCGCCGTTACCGTGTGCATTTGCGCGCGGGGCACGGCAACGGTGAACTCGCCACCTTGGTCGCGGGCCATTGCGTTCATTCGGGCCAGCGCGCTCGCCGCGCGAGGATGCAGCGCGCCTTCGGGCGTCAGCATCTCGGCGAGCCCGACGTCCATCTCGATCGATTCGATCTCGTCGACGTCGAGCGGCCGACCGCGGGAATCTCGATACGGCGTCACGATCGTCGGCGTGGGCTGGACGTCGCCCCGCGCGCGCTGTGCCGCCGTTGCGCGATCCGCATAGGTGCGCTCGATAACGGTTCCTCGAGCGCCGAATGCCTCGCGGAAGACGTCCCGGATTGCCGCGTGATCCGCGCGAACGCGATCGCGCACCGCATGAAGGAGTGCGCGATCCCTCTCGACGTGGGCGCGCACCGCCCGAGCGGTCATCGAGCCGAAGTCATCCTCGCCCGGCGTCGTCGCGCATCCGGCGACGAGCGCGGGTATGGCGAGCACGCAGAGCCCTGTTCTCGTTCCCATCTTCATTGACGCCCTCCGCTTGCCACGACGGTTGCAACGCCTGGCAGCTCGAAAGGTTGACGCGTGCACGCTGCCGACGCCATCCCCCACGCTCCGACGGCGTTGTAGGACCGGAAAACGCCGGACTGATCAGGGAACCTGCGTAGTTCGCCCCGCGTCGACGCACCGCCGCTACCGGCGCGCGTTGAGCAAATAGGCCCGGCTGTCCTCGAGGAAATGCGGACCGGCGTCGGAACGCAGGGCCGTGCCGACGCCCTCAGCCGTGAGCACTTCGAGCAGCAGCGCACTGGACACGCCACCGTCGATGATGTGCACCGATCCCACGCCTTCGCGCAGCGCTTCGACCGCAGCAGCGACGCGCGGCGCAAGCTCGTCGGCGACGTGGCCTTCGTCGAGAAGGGCCTGCGCCTCGCGTGCCGTGATGATGTACGCAAGCTTGCCCGCACGGTCGGTCACGCCGGCCACGTTCGTCATCAACACAAGCTTCTCGGCCGATAAAGCACGCGCAAGCGCGCCCGCCAATCGGTCGGATCCGACGTGGTACGCCGTTCCATCCTCGCCGACGCCGATCGGCAGGACCACGGGGACAAATTCGCGCGAGAGAAGCAACGAAACGAGCTCCACATCGATGCTCTCGACATCGCCGACGAAGCCCGCGTCGATCGGCGCAGCGCCGTCGACCTCGAAGCGGGACTTGCGTGCGCGGATGAAGCGCCCATCCTGACCGTTCAAGCCCACGGCGCGGCCGCCGTGGCGGTTGATAAGCCCGGTCAGCTCCTGGTTCAGCTCATCGAGCACCATCTCGATCAGGTTGAGCGTCTGCGCGTCGATGATGCGGCGACCGCGATGCCGTTTCGGCGTCACTCCCATCTTGCGCATCAGCTCGTCGATGTGCCAGCCGCCGCCGTGCACGACCACCGGATTCATGCCGACGAGGCGCAGCAGCGCGACGTCGCGCGCAAACGCGCTCTTGAGCCCGCTATCGGCCATCGCGCGTCCGCCGAAGCGCACGACGAGCGTCTTGCCGCGATACGCGCGCAGGTACGGCATGGCCTCGGCGAGGATCCGGGCAGTTTCGGCGGAGTCGGGCATCGGCGACCGATGTTAGCCCAAGCGTTCGCGCGCGCGATGCAATAATCCTTCGGTTGAACACAAGGCAGCGCGGAGGAGTTCGTGAAGCGGATCGTCGAAGCGATGAAACGAACGTCGATGGTGCTGGCCGCAACGGCGACAGCGATAACGATGGCTGGTGGCCCGAGCCACGCGCAATCCGCTTACCCCGATCGTCCGGTGCGCCTCGTCGTGCCGTTTCCAGCCGGCGGCGGCGCCGACAACCTCGCCCGCGCAATCGCTCCGAAGGCCGCTCAGCTTCTCGGTCAGCCGATCGTCATCGACAACAAGCCCGGCGCCGGCGGCAACATCGGCGCTGCGGAAGTAGCGCGCTCGGCACCCGACGGCTACACGCTGCTGCACGGCACGAACGGGACGCACGGCATCAACCACGCGCTCTACGCGAAGCCTGGCTTCGACCCGGTCAAGGACTTCGTGCCGATCGCGCGATGGACGATGCTGCCGGCGATGCTCGTCGTGCATCCGTCGGTGCCCGCGAACACGGTTGCCGAGCTCGTCAGCTACATCAAGTCCAATCCGAACAAGGTCTCGTTCGGTTCCGCCGGCAACGGCACGACGTCGCATCTCGCCGGCGTGCTGTTCAAGAACCTGACCGGCACCGACATCGTTCACGTGCCGTACAAAGGCGGCGGTCCGGCGCTTGCGGGGCTTCTCGCCGGGGACGTGCAGATGATGGTCGAGCTGATGGTCAGCGTGTTCCCGAACGTGAAGGCCGGCAAGCTCAAGGGACTTGCCGTCACCACACGGCAGCGCGTGCCGACATCGCCGGAGATTCCGACGCTCGCTGACTCCGGTGTGGCCGGCTTCGATCTTGCGGCGACCGATGGCGTTTACGCGCCTGCCGGCACGCCTGCTGCAATTGTCGCGAAGCTCAACGACGCGTTTCGCAAGGCGCTGGAAGACGCCGACGTCCGCGCAAATCTGAACGCGCGCGGTGCCTACCCGGTCCCTGGCACGCCGGATGATCTCGCCCGGCACATCGCGAACGAGTATCCGATGTGGATCAAGCTGGTGCGCGATTCCGGCGCAAAGGTCGATTGACGGATCAGCCCGCGCTCGCCGCCGGCAGACGAAGCGCACTGCGCGCGCGATCGCCGGCCTCGTCGCTGATTGTCAGCACGCCGCTGGTTTCATCGCAGAAGTCGCGGACCTGCGCGATCGCCCGATGCACCGCATGCGTCGGCGCCTTGACCGGCTGCGACGCCGACGATGTCGCCGCGATGTCGAGGACCACATAGCGACGATTGCCGTCGCCGTCCGTATCGCCGCGCGCGGTGACCGTCAGCGTGCCGCCGTCCGCCAGTTTCGACCGGCTTGCGACGACGAGATTGAGAACGGCGAGCTCGAACGCCGCCGCCTCGGCATCGAGCCCGGGAACACTATCCTCGACGTCGACGCGAAGGTCCACCGAGCGCCCGACCGCGGCCGCGAGCAGGTCCTGCATTGCCGGAAGCGCATGGCGAACATCGATCGATTGCACGTCGCCCACGGTGCGGTGCGTGAAGTCGAGCAGCATCCGCGTTTCCCGAACGCCCGCGTCGATCGAGCGCTCGATCGCCGCGACGTGCGTTGCGACCGCCTCATCCTGTACGCGGCTGCGCAACAGATAGAGGTGGTTGCGGATGGTGCCCAGCAGATTGTTGAAGTCGTGGGCGATGCTGCCCGCCATGCGACCGAGCGCCTCCATCCGCTGGGCGGCAAGACGCGCGCGGCGTTCGTCGAGCGACGACATGACGGCATTGTGCGCGGCAGCAGTCCGCAGCACCACGAACGCGACAAGCGCAATGGTTCATCCGCAACTATGCGGATGAACACGAAAACCCGCTGGTATTCGCGCGTTTTACGTCGACCACGCGCGCAGCGTGAGGAACTCGCGGCGCGTCCTGGGTCCGTGCGTCAGGAAGTCCGGGTCCGCCGCTTCCCGATACGCCTCCCGATCGAGCGCGACTCTGTCCCGCGGGAGATGCTTCTTCACGACGTCGTCGGGCAACGCGTAGATACGCAATGCATTGCGTCCGAACACCTTGGCGCGCAATGCCGGCGTCATACCCGGATAGCCGTGGCGCTCGCGAATGCCTTCTGCGATCGTGAATGCGCGGAACGCCTGGATCTGGTCCTGCGGCGAGCCGTACCAGATCGAGTCGGTGCCCCACAGCACGTTGTCCTCGCCGACGTGCTTCAGGAGCTTGCCGACGCCGTGGGCAGCGGCATCGGGATCGCGCATCAGGAACCGCCACGTCGATCCCAGCTCGGCGTAGACGTTCGAGCCCGGCGCGACGTCGTTCTCCTGCAGGCTTTTCACCAGTCCGTCGATGCCGTCGGTGCGCGAGGCGTCGTACGGTCCCTCCGGCTTGCCGGCGACGAAGCCCGAGTGGTAGATGAGAAAGTTGACGTCCGGAAAGCGCCTGGCGACGCGCCCGATGTCGGCGCAGGTCGAATGCTCGTAGCTGCGCTGGCCGAACGGCAATCCCTTGTGCACGGCAATGTTGCGCACGCCGAGCTTGCGCGCTTTCTCGATGAACGCGAGGCCGACGTCGTCATCGAGGAAGAACCCTTTGCCATCCGGTCCCCATTGCGTGTACGTCTTCCACGCCGCAACGCGGTACTTCTCCGCGAGCATGTCCATCGACTCGAGATCGCCGTCCTGGTTCGGGTTGACGCGGCCGTGCAACAACAGCCGATGCGTCCCCTCCATGCGCTCGACGATGCGCGCCGTCGCGGCTGCCTCCTCGATCGTCAGCGGCTCGCCCTTGCGCGTCGACGGCACGAATGAAAGGACGCACACGTCGGTGTCCGAATCGTGGAACACGTCCTTGATGAACGCATCGCCGTTCAGGCATTCGAGGTAGTCGAGGCCCGGCCGTGAAACCGCGGCGCATTGCTTGTTTCCGGCGAACGACCGCAACGGCTGCGCGCCCTGCGGCAGCGCCTTCGTCCACGCGCCGGTCGGATTGACGAAGTGGCCCTGCACATCGAAGATGAACTCCCCGGTATCGAGCTTCGAGCGGGCGACGAGCTCGTCGCGGGCCGCGTCGGCCGGCAGGTCGTAGAAGCTCGCACGCTCGCCGCTTCTCGCATACGCGCGATTCATCGCAAGCAGCGTCGACGCAGCGCCGCACGCCGACACCATGAAGCGGCGCCGCGTTACGCCCAGCGCCTTCGCATGGCGCGTTGCGTCTTCCAAGGCGATCGCGTTCGCCTCATGGTGCACGCGCGCAAGAGGAATCGGCGCGAACTCGCCGTTGGTCGTCGTGTCGAGCTTGATCGGCAGACGGCTGCCGTCGGGATCATGCGCCATCGTCGCCCCGCAGTTCCCTTTCGAGACGACGATGTTACCGCTGCCCGGCGGTCGGCAATCGGATGCGACCGTCAGTTGCGCCGGGCCGCCCCAAGAACTGACCCGTTATCCTCAGCGTGCGTTACCGGTGTAGACGGCCCACGCGCTGTTGAACTCCGACGCATTCAACCGACCGTCCCCGTTCTGGTCATGCTGCCGGAACGCGCTCGCGAAGCCATCGAGCTGTCGCACGTCATCGAGCGTGACGTAGCCGCGTCGATTGACGTCGAGCTTGGTGAACGCGGACGTCGCGAGCTCCGCGCGGTTCGGAGTCACGCCGGTGATCGGGGGAAGTCCGGCCGCGCTTCCCGGCTCCACGATGAAGCCGCCGCCCGAGTTGACCGTGGCGCCGGGCGCCGGCGCTGTCGTCGGCCGTTGGACGGCCGCGGCATCACCGCGCCGCGGTTGCGTTGGCTGTGCGGTCGAAGGGGTTGCCCCGGACGACTGCGCGAACGCTTCGCCGGTCAGCGACGCGGCCACTGCCGCGGCAATCGCGAGCAGCCTGGTGCGGTCGACGGTCATCATCGAAGCTCCCATTCAAAAACTTCGCTCGATGCTAGGGGCGACGGCCCCTGACGTATGTCGGCGCAACGACGCCGCAGCCTTCATGGAGGCTGGTCAGCGCGTCAGCCGCACACCGACTTCATTAACCGCGTTGTGAGCCTCTTCGCGGCAGCGCTTCGTCGGTAGCGTTATGTAGCGTCTCCCCAAGCGCTTCGCAGCGAGGATCCCGATGCAGGCAAGCACGCTC
>DATLNR010000109.1:0-4131 GCA_035536655.1 Casimicrobiaceae bacterium | reverse complement strand
CATACGTCTTCTCCTATGCGCATGACGTGCTGCGATCGCCGGCAGCGCTCGCCAGGCACTGTCCGGATTTCACGATCGTGCGAACGTCCATGGGGGCAGCAGCTTCGTGGGCGTGGGTCGTCTGACGGCGACAAAGCTACGCGCCGGCTGATGTGCACGAAGAGACGCGTCGATTACAGAAATGTCATGTCGGCGCGGATTCCGCTGTTCGCCGTGCGGTTTGTAGCGCGGTTGCCGGAGGCAGCGACCGTCCAGCGTTCGCGCGACTCGACGATCGGATCGCCGGCGGACCGGAGGGAACCTCGCGTGACCTCAGGCGTCGAAGAGCATCGAACACGTGCGTGGTATAGTCGTTCGCCGATGAAGAAGTTGCGAATCCCACTGCTGTTGCTGCTCGCGGTCATCCTGCCGTTCAAAGGCGGCATGGCTGCGGCCGGCGTGTTTTGCCACGCCGGCACACAGCAGACGGCCGAGATCGCCGCGCCAAGCCACAGCGCGTCGTCCGACGCTCATTCAGCGCATGCTCGGCATCAAGCGACGGGCAGCGAATCGTCGAGCCACGATCACGACGAAGACCGCGTCGCGCTTTCGACGGGCGGATGCACGGTGTGCTCGGCGTTGTGCTCGACGCCACCGCTCGCCACCGCGGTAAACGTTCACATTTCCTCGCCTGCCGCTGCCGAGCGCTTTCCCGCGCTCGCCGCACCCCGGCCGAGCGCCGTGACGAGCGGCCTCGACCGACCTCCCCGAACGATCTGATCCGATCGACGGTCCGCTCGCCGGACCGTAACGCGCTCGCCTGAAGCCAAGCGAGGACTTGGTGTCCGGTCGTTAGGGATCGGACTCGTTACAGGGTCATGATCATGATCAATTCGGTTCGATGGCTCGTCGTCGTCGTCGCGATGACGTTTGCTGGCATTGCCGTTGCACAGCCGACGGCGGACCGCATCGAATACCGCTCGGCATTCGAGGGCTTCCGCAGTTTCAAGGAGCCTGAGCTCGGCTCCTGGGCGAATGCCAACGAAGAGGCCGGCGCGCTCGGCGGCCATGTGGGGCAATTGAAGGGCAGTCGGCCCGCGTCCGATGCGGCGGCGCACTCGACGCACGGCGCGTCGGGCGGCGATTCGCGCTCGTCGAATCGCCCCGGCACGCCTGCGCCGGCTTCGCCGAAACCCGCCGCCGCGCATCAGGGACACACGAAATGAGTGCGCGAGTCCATGCTGCTCCTCGTTCACGCTGCGCGGCGTCGATCGTGACGGCAACGATGGCGCTCGGGTTTTCGGCGTGTGCAACGCTTCCACCGCAAGCAAGCAACGATGCCGTTCGATCGCTTGCGCGCGACCGCGTTGCCGCGCCGTTCACGTTGCCGGACACGTCGACCGCCGCTGCTCCGTTGCCGAAGACGGTGCTCGAGCAACGGCTTGCGCAACCGCTCACCGCCGATACCGCGGTCGAACTGGCGATTCTGAACAACGCGGGGCTTCGGGCGTCGCTCGCGGGGCTCGGCATCGCTGAGGCTGACCTCGCGCAGGCCGGACGCCTGATCAATCCGGTGTTCAGCTTCAGCAACGTGCGCAACAGCGAAGCGCAAACCATCGAGCGCATGGTCGTCGTCAATGTGCTCGCGCTCACAACGATGCCGCTGCGCCAGGCCGTGGCCGGTCGCCAGTTGGAGTCGGCGCGACTCGAAGTTGCCGCTGATGTCGTGCGCCTCGCCGCGGATACGCGCAAGGCGTGGGTCGGGGCCGTGGCCGCGCAGGAATCGGCGAAGTACTTCGAGCAGGTGCGCATGGCCGCCGAAGCCAGCGCGGAACTCGCTTCGCGCATGGCCCGCGTCGGCAACTTCAACAAGCTGACCTATATGCGCGAGCAGGCGTTCTATGCCGACGCGACGGCCCAGCTTGCGCGCGCGAGGCTTGCGGCGACGGTCGAACGCGAGCGGTTGAGCCGCCTCCTCGGCCTTGCGCGTCCGCACGTCGATTTCGTGTTGCCGGACCGGCTGCCCGATCTGCCCGCCACGCCATTCGATGCCGTCGGCGCCGAGCAGACGGCGCTCGACCGCCGACTGGACGTGCAACTCGCACGCAAGAGCACAGAAGCGGTCGCCTCCGATCTCGGCCTGACACGCGCGACACGCTTCATCAACGTACTCGAAGCTGGCTACGCGAACGAAAGCGAGACCGGCGAGCATCGCAAGAACGGCTACGAAATCGAGATCTCGATCCCGATCTTCGACTGGGGCGATGCAAGGCTCAAGCGCGCCGAGTCGATCTACATGCAAAGCGTTCACCGCACCGCACAGACTGCGCTCAACGCGCAGTCCCAAGTCCGCGAGACGTACCACGCGTATCGGACCGCGTACGACCTCGCGCGGCATTACCGAGACGAGATCGTCCCGCTGCGCAAGCGCATCGCCGAGGAGAACCTGCTCCGCTACAACGGCATGCTGATCGGCGTCTTCGAGCTCCTTGCGGACGCACGCGTGCAGGTGGCAAGCGTGAACGGCTACCTCGAAGCGCTGCGCGATTTCTGGCTCGCGCAGGCCGATTTCGAGCTTGCGCAGACCGGTGCCGCTCCCGGCGGCGCAACGCGAGCACGCGCGACCGCGATGCCGTCCGCCGGTGCAGCCGCTGAACATTGACAATGAAAGATCGACGATGAACCGAAGAGGATTTCTCACCGGCGGCTCGCTTCTCGTGGGCGCGGCCGCAGTCAGCAAGGCGACTCTCGCGGCGCTGCCCGAGCTCGTCACGATGGACAAGCCGGCGACGCAGGGACCGCTCGTGCCGCCGAACGGACGGCCGTACAACCCGGTCGTCACGCTGAACGGGTGGACGTTGCCATGGCGGATGAACAACGGCGTCAAGGAATTCCATCTCGTTGCCGAGCCCGTCGTGCGCGAGCTCGCGCCCGGCATGAAGGCGAATCTGTGGGGCTATAACGGCCAGAGTCCCGGTCCGACGATCGAAGTCGTCGAAGGCGATCGCCTTCGCATCTTCGTGACCAATCGCCTGCCCGAGCACACGTCGATTCACTGGCACGGCCAGCGGCTGCCGAACGGCATGGACGGTGTCGGCGGCCTGACGCAACCGCAGATCCCGGTCGGCAAGACGTTCGTCTACGAGTTCGTGGCGAAGCGTCCCGGAACGTTCATGTATCACCCGCACGCCGACGAGATGGTGCAGATGGCGATGGGCATGATGGGCTCGTGGGTCACGCATCCGAAGGACCCGAAATTCATGCCGGTCGACCGCGACTTCGTCTTCCTGCTGAACGCTTTCGACATCGAGCCGGGCAGTGCCACGCCGAAGGTGATGACGATGCTCGACTTCAACCTGTTCAATTTCAACAGCCGCGTCTTCCCCGGCATCGATCACATGGTCGTGCGGCATAACGACCGCGTGCGCATTCGGATCGGCAATCTCACGATGACCAACCATCCGATCCATCTGCACGGGCACGAGTTCGAGGTGACCGGCACCGACGGCGGCTGGACCTCTCGCGGCTCGCGCTGGCCCGAGGTGACGGCGGACATCGCCGTCGGCCAGATGCGCGCGATCGAGTTCGATGCGACCGACGAAGGCGACTGGGCGTTCCATTGCCACAAGTCGCATCACACGATGAACGCGATGGGCCACGACGTGCCGACGATGATCGGCGTCGATCACCGCGGCGTCGCCGAGAAGATCACCAACCTCATCCCTGATTACATGGTCATGGCCGAGCGCGGCATGGCCGACATGGGAGAGATGGAGATGCCGCTGCCCGACAACACGCTGCCGATGATGACGGGAACCGGCCCGATGGGCGCGATGGAAATGGGCGGCATGTTCACCGTCGTCAAGGTGCGCCGCGATCAAAAGCGGGGCGACTACACCGATCCGGGTTGGTATCGCCATCCGGAAGGGACGGTTGCCTACGAATGGAAGGGTCAGGCGCCGCAAGCGGTGCGACCCGCCAAATCCGTTGCAGCCGACAAAGGCGTTCCGCTGTCGGCTCGTAAACCCGCGGGCCACGGAAATCATTGATCAACTGAAATGAAGGAGCCTTCGATGAAAGTCTTCAACGGCGTCGTTATCGCCGCTCTGCTCTCGCTTACTGCCGCGATGCCGGCTTTCGCGCACGGCACCG
>DATLNR010000108.1:0-17686 GCA_035536655.1 Casimicrobiaceae bacterium | reverse complement strand
TGAGTCGAGCGCAGTAGGCCGCTCTGGTATTACATCCTGAGCGAGCCGGTGACCGCTATCATCGGCGGCTCAACTGACGAAGGAGCCGCCGATGATTAAGGGCATGCACGCGATGTTCTATTCGTCGCACCCGGAAGCGCTGCGCGCGTTCCTGCGCGACAAGCTCGATATGTCGGGCACCGATGTCGGCGGCGGCTGGCTGATCTTCGATGCGCCGGAAGCTGACCTCGGCGTGCATCCAACCGAGGGCGGCGACGTGCGGTCGGGCACCGCGGAGATCTCGTTCTACTGCGACGACATCGAGCGCACCGTCGCGCAATTGCGCGGTCGCGGCGTCGCATTCACGCAAGGCATCGAAGATCACGGCTACGGATTCGTTACCTGCTTCAGCGTTCCGGGGGGTTTCACCGTCCAGCTCTATCAGCCGAAGTACGCCAAGTAGCGGAGGACCGGAACCTTCGCCGGAGTCGAGGGTCGTTACAATCCGCCCCACCGCCGATCCCGCGAGCCTCGTGATTCTCCGATCGCCACTCCTCGTGGCCGCGTTTCTTGCGGCCCCTTTCGCCGACGCGCAGATCGTCTCGTCCACCGAGACCGCGCGCGTCATCGTCAAGTTCAAGTCGGATTTTCCCCTTGCCGCGAAGTCGTTGGCGATATCGGCTCCGCTGCGTCGCGCGGAAAGCATCGAAAAGCGCATCGGCCGCCGTTTGGCCGACGGTCCCGCGATCGCCGATGATGCGCAAGTGATCATCGGGCCCGGCATGACGTCCGCCGAGCTCGTGCAGGCCCTGCAGCAGCAACCGGATGTCGAGTACGCGGTCGTCGACCGGCGTCGCCGTCCGCATGTCGCGCCCAACGATCCGCTGTACGGCAGCGGCGTTGCGCCCCCCGGTCCGACCGTCGGACAGTGGTACCTGCGCGCGCCGGATGCGATCGTCAAGTCGTCGATCGACGTCGAGCCGGCGTGGGCGGTCACGACCGGAAGCGCGAACGTCGTCGTCGCCGTGCTGGATTCCGGCATTCGATTCGATCATCCCGACCTGGTGCCGGCAGGTAGCGGCGGCAACGTGCTGGCCGGATACGACATGATCAGCGACATCGGCGTCGCAAACGACGGCGACGGGCGTGATGCCGATGCAACCGATCCGGGCGATTTCGTGACGGCCGCGGAAGCCGGCAACGGCCAGTTCGACGACTGCGATCAGCGCAACAGCTCCTGGCATGGCACGCTCGTGGCCGGCATCATCGGCGCGCGGACCGACAACGGCATCGGCATGGCGAGCGTCGCACGCAACGTGCGCTTGCTGCCGGTTCGCGTGCTCGGCAAGTGTGGCGGCTTCGATTCCGACATCATCGCCGGCATGCGCTGGGCTGCGGGTCTTTCGGTGCCCGGATTGCCGATCAACAGCGATCGCGCGAACGTCATCAACTTGAGTCTCGGCGGCGAAAGCAATTGCAATTCGGCTTACCAACAAACGGTCACCGAGCTCGTCGGCATGGGCATCGTGATCGTCGCGTCGGCGGGCAACTCCGCTGGTCATCGCGTCGGCACGCCGGCGAACTGCAACGGCGTCATCGCCGTCGGCGGCTTGCGTCATGTCGGCGCGAAAGTCGGCTTTTCCGACGTCGGCGAAACCGTCGCGATCAGCGCACCCGGCGGTAACTGCATCAACGTGACGCCGGGATCGGAGTGTCTCTATCCGATCCTGACGACGAACAACGCCGGCGCGACGACGCCCGGCGAATCGACGTACACGCACAGCTTCGACATCTCGGTCGGCACGAGCTTTTCCACGCCGCTCGTGTCGGGAACCGTTGCGTTGATGCTGTCCGCCCAGCCGTCGCTTTCGCCGATCCAGGTTCGCACGATCCTGCAATCGACGTCGCGAACCTTTCCGACGACGGGCGGGGACAATGGCGACGGCACGCCCGTTCTCACGTGCCAGGCGCCCCAGTTCACGCCGACCGGGCAGCCGATCGACCAGTTGCAGTGTTACTGCACGATCGACACGTGCGGCGCCGGCATGCTCGACGCGGGCGCAGCAGTCAACGCGGCAGCGGCGGGCGCAGCGTCGGCGCGCGTGCAGACGCAGGGCCTGTGGTGGAACCGGCCGGCGGGCTCGGAGTCCGGCTGGGGCTTGAAGGTCGCGCATCACGCCGACACGATCTTCGCGACATGGTTCACCTACGACTCGACCGGTCGCGCATGGTGGCTGGCGATGACCGGGCGTCGCACGGGGACGGCGCCCGACGTGTTCACCGGCACGTTGATCGAAACACGCGGCCCGCCGTTCGACGCGATGCCGTTCGATCCGGCGCAGGTCACGCGAAGCCAGGTGGGCACGGCGACGCTGACGTTTGCCGACGTGAACCGCGGCACGTTCAGCTACGTCGTGAACGGCATCGCGCAGACCAAGGCCATCTCGCGCACGGTGTTTGGTGTCGTGCCGAAGTGCACGGCGACGACATCGAATGCCGTCGCTCAATCGGCGAACTATCAGGACGTGTGGTGGGCGGCGTCCGGCGCCGAGAGCGGATGGGGCATCAACTTCGCGCACCAGGGCGACGCCATCTTCGCGACATGGTTCACCTACGATGCGCAGGGCCGGCCGCTGTGGCTTTCCGCCCACGCGTCCCGCAATGCCGCGGGGTTGTACCAAGGCGATCTCGTGCAGACGAACGGTACGTCGTTCGCATCGTTCTCCGCGGCGCAGGTCGTGCGCAACGTCGTCGGATCGACGACGCTCGCGTTCACCCACGGCAACGCCGGAACCTTCACCTACACCTACAACGGTGTGACGCAGACGCGACCGATCGCCCGGCTGTTGTTCTCGCCGCCGGCGGCGACGAGTTGCAGTTAGCGGCCGTTACAGTTCATTAACGATGCCTGTCGACGAGCACGACGGTTACCTTCGCTTCCCGACGATCCGCGACGACGCGATCGTTTTCATCAGCGACGACGATCTCTGGCGCGTGCCGGCGGGTGGGGGGACCGCGCGCCGCCTGACCGCCGGCACCTACGAACCTTCGTCGCCTTGTCTTTCGCCCGATGGGCGTCGCATCGCATTCGTCGGGCGCGACGAGCAGCATCCCGAGGTCTACCTGATGGATGCCGATGGCGGACCGGCGCGACGGCTGACGTGGCTCGGCCCCGATGTCATCGTCCGCGGATGGACGCACGAAGGCCGTATCCTTTTCGTGTCAACGTACGGACAGCCGTTCTTCCGCAACTACCGCGCGTTCACGCTCGATCCGGAAGGCGGCCTGCCGCAGCTTCTGCCGCTCGGCCAGGTCAATCATCTCTCTTTCGGACCGGCCAAGCAGCGCGTCATTGGCCGCAACACCGCGGATCCGGCGCGGTGGAAGCGCTATCGCGGCGGCACCGCCGGACATTTGTGGATCGACGCGAAGGGCAGGGGTACCTTCGAGCGCCTGAAGGTGCTCAAAGGCAACCTCACGAGCCCGATGTGGATCGGCGAGCGCATCTATTTTCTCTCCGACTTCGAAGGCATCGGCAACCTCTACTCGTGCACGCCCGACGGCGAGAACGTCGAGCGGCACACCGATCACGACGACTTCTATGCGCGCAACGCGCAGACCGACGGCAAGCGCATCGTCTACCAATGCGGCGCGCAGATCTGGCGCTACGACGTCGAAGCGCAGAACGGAGCACGCGTCGACATCCGTCTGCCTTCGCATCGCACGCAGGGCGCACGCCGGTTCGTTGCGCCGAGCGACTATCTCGAAACGTATTCGCCGCATCCGCAGGGCCACAGCGTCGCCGTCGTCGCGCGCGGCAAGCTCTTCAGTTTCGCGCTGTGGGAAGGCGCGGTACGGCAGCACGGCAGCGAGGAAGTCGGCCGCTACCGGCTCGGCCAATGGCTCGAGGACGGCGCCACGCTGGTTGCCACGAGCGATGTGTCGGGCGAGGAGCGCGTCGTCGTGTTCGAGCACGGCGAGATGCGGACGCTCGATTGGGACGTCGGCCGCGTCGTGCGAATGCGAACGAGCCCGCGCGGTCGCCGCGTTGCCATCGCGAACCATCGCAACGAAGTGCTCATCGGCGATGTTGCGAGCGGCACGCTTGTCATCGCCGATCGAAGCGATGCGGGTGGCAGCGAGGATCTCGCGTGGTCGCCGGACGGCGCGTGGCTCGCGTACTCGTTCTGGACATCGTCGCGACACTGCGCGATCAAGCTCGCCGAGATCGCGACGGGCGCAACGACGGTGGTCACGCAACCCGAGTTCCGCGACTACGCGCCGGCGTTCGACCCGGACGGCCGCTATCTCTATTTCCTGTCGTTGCGTACCTACGATCCGGTCTACGACAGCCTGCAGTTCGAGCTGTCGTTTCCGCGCGGTGCGCGGCCTTACCTGATCGCGCTCCGGAAGAACGGGCGGCCGCCATTCGAGCCGGTGCCGCGCAGCCTGGTCGGCGAGCCGCGCGCCGCTGCACGCGAACCGCTGGCCGTCGCGCCGACGATCACGATCGATCTCGACGGCATCGTGCGTCGGATCGCGGCGTTTCCGGTTCCCGAGAGTCGCTTGGGACAGGTCGCCGGGGTGACCGGCGACAAGGTCGTGTGGACTGTGATGCCAATCACCGGTGCACATGGTCGCGGCGGCACGAAGGACGCACCGGGCCGGCTCGAGGTGTTCGATTTCGCGACCGCGCGCGTCGAACCGCTGATGGACAAGGTCGACGGGTTTTCCATCGCGCACGATCACGCGACGCTCGTCGTGCGACGCGACAAGAAGCTGCGCGCGATCACCGCAGAGCGAAAGCCGGACGACGGAAGAGACGCGGATGACGCACCTTCGCGCAAGACCGGCTGGCTCGACCTCGATCGGATCCGGCTCGCGATCTCGCCGCGCAACGAATGGCGGCAGATGCTGCGCGAAGTATGGCGGCTGCAGCGCGATCACTTCTGGGTCGCCGACATGTCGGGCGTCGAGTGGGAGGCGATCTACGACTTGTATGCGCCGCTGCTCGACCGCGTGTGGACGCGCGCCGAGCTCTCGGACCTGATCTGGGAGATGCAGGGCGAGCTCGGCACGTCGCACGCATACGAGGGGGGTGGCGACCACCGCAAGCCGCCGCCGGTGACGCTCGGGCATCTCGCAGCGGATCTGCAGACCGTCGACGACGGCAGTTATGCGATCGCGGGCATCGTCGCAGGCGACGCGTGGGAAGCAGGCGCTGATTCACCGTTGAACGCCGTCGGCGTCGAGGCGAAGCCCGGCGAGCGCATCGTGGCGATCAATGGACAGCGCACGTCGAAGACGCGCCCGCCGCAGGCGCTTCTCGTGCATCAGGCAACGACGAGAGTCGAGCTGAAGCTTGCGTCAGCGGACGATGCGTCGATGCGCGACGTCGTCGTCACGACGCTTGCCGACGAAGTGCCCGCGCGCTACCGCGAATGGGTCGAGCGCAATCGCACGTGGGTGCACGAGCAATCGAAGGGCCGCATCGGCTACCTGCATCTGCCCGACATGATGTCGGCGGGCTTCGCGGAATTCCATCGCTACTTCGCGACCGAATGCGATCGCGACGGGCTGATCGTCGACGTCCGCTACAACCGCGGCGGTCACGTGTCGCAGCTGCTGCTCGAAAAGGTCGCCCGCAAGCGCATCGGCTACAACCTGACACGCTGGGGCCAGGTGTCTAGCTATCCGCGCGAGGCGGTTGCGGGACCGGTCGTCGCTTTGTGCAACGAGCACGCCGGGTCTGACGGCGACATCTTCTCGCACGGCTTCAAGCTGATGGGACTCGGCCCGCTCGTCGGCACGCGAACCTGGGGCGGCGTCATCGGCATCCATCCGCGCCATCGTCTCGTCGATGGCAGCGAGACGACGCAACCCGAGTACTCGTTCTGGTTCAAGGATGTCGAATGGGGTGTCGAGAACTACGGCACCGATCCGACGATCGAGGTCGACAACGCGCCGCAGGACGCGGCGGCGGGGCGCGATCGTCAGCTCGAAACGGCGCTGGCGACGGTCGAGACGCTCGTGAAGGAAGCGGGGCTCGTCAAGCCGGCATTCGACAAGCGCCCGCAGTTGAGGCGGAGCGCGCTACCGAAACGGGTGGCGCGCAAGCGGGGCTGATTGCGAACCCCGGGCTACCGCACAGGCTCGTTTTCGGGTAGCCGTTGCCGCGCGCGCGGGATTCAACGCCGATGAAAAACGGGCGGCGCGGACGCTGCGTCATCCGCCGATCCCTCGGACGCGTTTTTCATCGGAAGCGACGCGAGGCTCGGTAAAGATCGACGTGTACTCGACGCGCGCGATGTTGCGCTCGTCGGGGATGCGATAGAGCATCGGCGCGATCACTTCCTCGAAGATGCCGCGGAGGCTCCGGGCGCCGGTCTTGTACTCGATCGCAATCTCGGCGACCTGCTCGAACACCTTCGGCTGCACGACGAGCTCGACGCCTTCCGCCGCGAAGATCGCGCGAAACTGCGCGTAGATGGCGTTCTTCGGCTCGGTCATGATGCGGATCAGCGTTTCGCGCGACAACTCATCGAAACGCGCGATGATCGGCAATCGGCCGGTGAACTCGGGAATCAGCCCATAGGTGAAGAGGTCGGTCGGCTTCACCCGCGAATTCAGCCGGTCGAGAATGTTGCGGCTGTCCGACTTGGTCGTCGCGATGAACGCATAGCCATGGGTCTGCGACCGGATGATCTCGTCCAACCCGACGAACGCGCCGCCGCAGACGAACAGGATGTCGGTCGTGTCGACGTAGCGCCCGTCGGCGAGCTTGACCTGCGCGCCTTCCATGATCTTCAGGAGCGCGTGCTGCACGCTTTCGCCGGACGTCCGCGACGCGGCGCCGCTGCCCTTGACCTTGTCGATCTCGTCGATGAAGACGATGCCGCGGCCCGCCTGGGCGACGTCGCCGCCGGCCTTGTCGACCAGGCGCTGCAGGATCGCCTCGATCTCCTCGCTGACGTATTGCGTTTGCGCGAGCGACGTGGCCTCGGCCGTTGCGAACGGCACGTCGAGGATGCGCGAGAGCGTTTCGCACATCAGCGTCTTGCCGGTTCCAGACGGGCCGATCAGGAGAACGTTGCTCTTGGCGAGGGCAACGTCATCGCCCTGCGACGTCGCGATCTTGCGGTAGTGCGCGTACACGGCGACGGCGACGATGCGCTTGGCCGCGTCCTGGCCGATGACGTACTCGTCGAGCGCCCGCGTGATGGCGGACGGCGTCGGGATGCTGGGCTGCATGGAAAGCTAGAATACCGTTCTCATCTTCATGACGTACGCGCTCATCGCGCGTCGACCGACAGGAGGCCTGAAACGCCAACCGGCCGGCGGCGCCGAAGCGACTTTCACCCACGATGAAATCGATGTCCTGCGCGGACGTGCTCGCCGGCCGTGTTCCGGTCAACGAGCGCGCGACGGTCAAAGGCTGGGTTCGCACGCGTCGCGACTCGAAGGCGGGCCTTTCGTTCGTTCATGTTTCCGATGGATCGGCGTTTGCGCCGTTGCAGGTCGTTGCGCCAGGTACGCTCGCCAACTACGCCGACGAAGTGACACGCCTCACCGCCGGCTGCGCGATCGAGGCCGACGGGACTGTCGTCGCGTCGCCGGCGAAGGGTCAGTCGTTCGAGCTTGCCGCCGACGCGATCCGTGTCGTCGGCTGGGTCGACGATCCGGACACCTATCCGATCCAGCCGAAGCCGCACTCGCTCGAGTTCCTGCGCGAGGTCGCCCATTTGCGGCCCCGAACCAACGTGATCGGCGCCGTCACGCGCGTGCGGCACACGATCGCGCATGCGATCCACGAGTTCTTCCATCGCAACGGCTTCTACTGGGTCAATACGCCGATCATCACGGGTTCCGATGCCGAAGGCGCGGGCGCGCTGTTTCGCGTCTCGACGCTCGATCTCGCGAACCTGCCGCGCACGTCGCTGGGAAAGGTCGACCACGCGCAGGATTTCTTCGGCCGCGAGACGTTCCTGACCGTTTCCGGCCAACTCAACGTCGAGGCGTACTGCCTCGCGTTGTCGAAGGTCTACACGTTCGGGCCGACGTTTCGCGCCGAGAACTCGAACACGAGCCGGCACCTGGCCGAGTTCTGGATGATCGAGCCCGAGATCGCGTTCGCCGATCTGTCGGCCAATGCCGACCTCGCCGAGGCGCTGTTGAAGCACATCTTCCGCACCGTGCTCGACGAGCGCCCCGACGACATGGCGTTCTTCGAGGAACGCATCGAGAAGGGCGTGATCGCGAAGCTTCGAGGCATCGTCGACAGCGAGTTCGTGCGGATGACCTACACCGAAGCCATAGACGTGCTCGAGAAAGCGAAGGCGAGGTTCGAGTTTCCGGTGCACTGGGGCATCGACCTGCAATCCGAGCACGAGCGGCATCTGTCGGAAACGCATGCGCAACGACCGGTCGTCGTGATGCACTACCCGAAGGAGATCAAGGCGTTCTACATGCGGATGAATGACGACGGCCGGACCGTCGCCGCGATGGATGTGCTCGCACCCGGCATCGGCGAAATCATCGGCGGCAGCCAGCGCGAGGAACGTCTCGACGTTCTCGACAAGCGGATGGACGCGATCGGCCTCGATCGCGAGCATTACGGGTGGTACCGCGACCTCAGGCGTTACGGCACGGTGCCGCATGCCGGGTTCGGGCTAGGCTTCGAGCGGACGGTCGCTTATGTCACGGGTTTGTCGAACGTGCGCGACGTCATTCCGTTTCCGCGGACGCCGGGGAATGCGCGGTATTAGCATGCTCGCGGCAACGATGACGTTGATCGCCGTGGCGGGGTGTCAGAACGAAGGCCCGGCTGAGCGTGCCGGCAACAACATCGACAACGCCGCGAACAAGGCCGGCCCGCAGATGGAGAAGGCGGGCGACAAGATTCACGACGCGACGAAGAAATAGCGCCACCGCCGGCGCCGTTACCCGGCGTCGGCGCCTCGGTTGGAGATCGCAGCCGAGGGGCAAGCAACGACGCCTTGCGCGGCCAAGCGGTCAACGTCCGCGTCGGTGTAGCCGTGCGCGGTAAGCACTTCGCGCGTATGCTCGCCGAGCATCGGCGCGGGCCGGTCGACGCGCGCCGGTGTCTTCGACAGATGCACAGGGCAACCGAGCGAGCGCGTCGTTCCGGCTTGCGGATGCTCGATCTCGACGACCATGCCGCGCGCGATCGTCTGCGGATGCGCGAGCGCTTCACCGATCGTGTGCACCGGACCGACCGGCACGCCGGCCGCATCGAACGCGTCGATCCACTCCGCCTTTGTGCGGGTTGCGATCACGTCGGTCATCGCCGCAGCGAGCGCGTCGAGATTCGCCATGCGATCGCTGTTCGTGCGAAAGCGCGGGTCGTCGCGCCACTCGGGATGCCCCAGCACCGACGCGATGCGCTCCCAGTTCGCCTGGTTCGCGCCTCCGATGTTGATCCAACCATCCTTCGCGTGAAACGCCTGGTAGGGCGCCGTCAGCGGATGCGCTGATCCGATCGCGCCGGGCGACTCGCCGGTCGCGAAATGAATCGCGGCGGGCCAATAGATCTGCTGCAACGCCGCTTCCATCAGCGACGTGTCGACGATCTGGCCTTCGCCGGTCTTGAGCTTGTGCGCCCACGCAGCAATGATGCCGGTGGCGGCCAGAAGGCCGGCGTTGATATCGGCGACGGAGTTGCCGGTCTTGACCGGCGGCCGCCCGCGTTCGCCGGTGATCGACATCAATCCCGCGAATCCCTGCGCGATGAGATCGAAGCCACCTTTGTCGCCGAACGGACCGTCGCGTCCGTATCCCGAGATCGCGCAATAGATCAATCCCGGACTCTCCGCAGCAAGCACCTCGTACCCGAGTCCCAGTTTCTCGAGCGTCCCCTTGCGGAAGTTCTCGGTCAGCACGTCGGCGCGCCGCACGAGCGTCAGCAGCACGTCGCGGCCCTCAGGCTTTTTCAGGTCGATCGCGATACCGCGCTTGTTGCGGTTCAATATCAGGAACGGCGCCGAGACGCCGTTGATGCGCGGCTCGCGGTAGTCGCGCGAATCGTCGCCGCCTGGAAGCTTCTCGATTTTGACGACGTCGGCGCCGAGATCGGCGAGCATCATGCCGGCCGTCGGACCGGCCATGATTTGCGCGAGCTCGAGGACTCGCATTCCGGCGAGCGGACCGGCACGAGGGGGCTCTTTCGTCACTTGCCTTGAAATTCCGGCTTGCGCTTTTCGAGGAACGCCGCGTAACCCGCGCGGAAATCCTCGGTGTCGAAGCAGTCGAATGCTTCGTCGTGCTCTTCGGGCGACATCGGCCGCGGATCAGCGAGCCGGCGCGCAAACTTCTTGTGCCAGCGTGCGACGAGCGGCGCGCCTTCGGCGATGCGCAGCGCGGTTGCATGCGTTTCGGCAGCCACGTCTCCATCGGGGACGATGCGCGTGACGAGGCCCTTCTCCTTCGCCTCGCGCGCATCGAAGATCCGGCCCTCGAGCAGGATCTCGAGCGCGACGGCGCGGCCCACGAGCGCAACGAGCGGCGCCATCTCGGCGTACGCCATCACGAGACCGAGGTTCTTGATCGGCGCGCCGAAGCGGCTCCCCTCGCCGCAGATGCGCAGGTCGCACGACGCCGCGATCTCGAGTCCGCCACCGACGCAGATGCCGTGGATCTGCGCGACGATCGGGTGCCGGCAGCGCGCGAGCGCGTCGAGCGTTCGATGCATGGCGGCGCCGTAGGTCACCGCCTGCGCTTTGTTCGACCGCTGCGAAGCGAACTCGCCGATGTCGTTGCCCGGCGAAAACGCGCGCTCGCCGGCGCCGCGAACGACGATGCATCGAACCCTTCCGTCGGCTGACAACGCGTCGACCGCTTCACCGAGCGACGCCCACATCGCGCGCGTCAACGCGTTCAGCTTCTCCGGCCGATCGAGCGTAACGGTGGCGATGTAACCGTCCCGCGCAACGAGGACGGCGCTGGAGTCGTTCACTAATCCGCCCGGACGTTCAGCTCTTTCACCAGTCGCTCGTACTTCGTCAGCTCGTTCTTGATGAACGTCGCGAACTCGTCCGGCGTTCCCGAGCCGAATTGCACGCCTTGCGCCTCGAGCTTCGGCCTGATCCCCGGATCGTTCATCGACTTCTGCACGGCGTCGTTGATCTTCATCACGATGTCGCGCGGCAGGCCCTTCGGCCCCATCACCGAGTACCAGTTGGTGACGTCGAATCCGCGGATGCCGACCTCGGTGAACGTCGGCACGTCGGCGAGCTGTGGCAGGCGCTGCGGGGTCGAGATCGCCAGCGCCCGCAGCTTGCCGCCCTTGATGTGCTCGAGGACCGGCGGCATCGTGTCGAAGTTCATATTGACCTGACCTGCGATCAGATCGATGACCGCCTGCCCGCTGCCCTTGTAAGGCACGTGATTGATCTTGACGTCGGTCAGTTTCGCAAACAGCGCGCCCGCGAGATGCTGCGTGCTACCGACGCCCGACGACGCGTACGAAAGCTCGCCGGGCTTGGCCTTGGCCAGCGCGACCAGCTCGGGCACAGACCTGGCAGGAACGCCGGGATTCACGACGAGCACGTTCGGAACGTAACCGACGTAGGTGATCGGCGTGAAGTCGCTGGCGGCATCGTACGGCACGTTCTTCAGCACGAACGGCGCGATGGCGTTCGAGTTCGAATGACCCATGAGTAGCGTGTAACCGTCCGGAGGCGATTTCGCCACCACGTCCGCCGCGATCGTGCCCGACGCGCCGGCCCGGTTCTCGACGACGATCGGCTGCCCGAGGATCTCCGACATTCGCTGCCCGAGTGCGCGCGCGACGATGTCGGTCCCGCCGCCGGGCGCGAATCCGACCAGCAATCGAATCGGCTTCTGCGGCCACGCCTGCGTTTGCGCGATTGCGCCATTCGCGATCGTCATCGCGGCGACGACGATGGCGCAGCCTTGTGCGAAGCGCGCAAACCCGCGCCTGTGCGTTTGAAAAGTCATTGGTCCACTCCTTCGAATTGCGGATCGCTCATGCTGCGCGTGCGAGCGAAGCCCCTTTCGGCGCTGCGCTCAAGTAAGCCATCGCGGCATCGACGCCGCCTTGCTGGTGCGGAACCGATCGCCGGCCGGTCGACCGCGCGCAGCACGCGATCGGGCACATTCGTCGGTCCCCGAATCTGCAGGAAATGACGGCCGGACGGATGGTGGTCGAGCGGGGTCATCGTGGCATCGTTAATCGCGGCGCAGGAGGACGCCAGTCGGAAATGTAACCTGAGCGTCGTTTCCGCCCGCTCGAGAATTTGAACGCTTCGCTGCCCCGCACGCTGACCTTCCATCCGCCCGGCCCGGCCGGTGCGCTCGCGCGCGACCTTCGCGAGGCCGTGCGTGGCGACGTGCACTTCGATCGCGCGACGCGCGGCCGCTATGCGACCGACGCGTCGATCTACCAGGTCGATCCGGTCGGCGTGCTGATTCCGCGCTCGCACGAAGACGTGGTCGCCGCGCTGGACGTCTGCAGGCGGCGCGGCGTTCCGTTGCTCGCGCGCGGCGCCGGCAGCTCGCAATGCGGGCAAACGGTCGGCGCGGCGCTCGTCGTCGATTACAGCAAGCACCTGAACCGGATCGTCGACGTCGACTCCAGCGCGATGACCGCGACCGTTGAGCCCGGTGTCGTGCTCGACCAGCTCAATGCGCAGCTCAAGCCTCTCGGTGTGTGGTTCCCGGTCGACGTCAGCACATCCGCGCAATGCACGATCGGCGGCATGGCGGGCAACAACTCGTGCGGCTCGCGCTCGATCGCGTACGGCAACATGGTGCACAACGTGCTCGCGATCGACGCGCTGCTCGCCGATGGCACCGAGGCGTCGTTTGGCCCGGAAACCTCGATGACAACGTCGAGTGTGCCGCGGATGCGCGATCTCGTCGAATCGCTCCGCGGCATCGGCGAGCGCGAGCGCGAGGAGATCGCGCTTCGCGTGCCGAAAGTGCTGCGACGCGTCGGCGGTTACAACATCGACGTCTACGCACCGCAAAGCGAACGCCCTTACACCGACGACGGCAGCGTCAATCTCGCGCATCTGCTCGTCGGCAGCGAAGGCACGCTTGCGCTCACCCGCACGTTGACGCTGAAGCTCGCGCCGCTGCCGAAGCACCGCACGCTCGGCGTCGTCAGCTTCCCGACGCTCTATCGTGCGATGGAGTGTGCGCAGCACATCGTTCGCCTGAACCCGTCGGCGGTCGAGCTGGTCGACCGCACGATGATCATGCTCGCGCGCGAGAACCCGCTGTTCCAGCCGACGATCGACGCGGCGCTCGTCGGCGAGCCGGATGCGATCCTCCTCGTCGAGTTCATCGGCGACGATGCGGGCGGTCCGCGTCGCTCGCTCGATGCGCTCGTGCAGCTGATGGGCGATCTCGGCCTGCCGGCATCGGTCGTCGCGATGACCGACGCACGCGCGCAGAGGGCGCTGTGGGACGTGCGCAAGGCGGGGTTGAACATCATGATGAGCATGAAGGGCGACGGCAAGCCCGTCTCGTTCATCGAGGATTGCGCCGTGCCGCTCGCGCATCTCGCCGAGTATGTCGAGCGTTTGACGCAAGTGTTCGCGAGGCACGGCACGCGGGGCACCTGGTATGCGCATGCGTCGGTCGGCACGCTGCACGTGCGCCCCATCCTCGACATGCGCCGCGACGGCGCCGCGAAGATGCGCGCGATCGCCGAGGAAGCCGCGTCGATGGTGCGCGAGTACAAAGGCGCGTTCTCCGGCGAGCATGGCGACGGGCTCGTGCGCAGCGAGTGGATCGGTTGGCAATTCGGACCGCGGCTGACGCGCGCCTTCGAGCAGATCAAGTCGCTGTTCGACGCGACTGACTTGTTGAATCCGGGCAAGATCGTCCGACCGCCGCGCATGGACGAGGCAACGCTGTTCCGGTTTCCGCCGGCGTATCGGCGAGTGTCGGTCGACACGGTGCTCGACTGGTCGGCGTTCGACGTCGATAGCGACCCGGCGACTGGGCAACTCTCGCGGCCGGGCACCGGCGGCGACGCGGCGCGGGGCTTCGCGAAAGCGGTCGAGATGTGCAACAACAACGGGCATTGCCGCAAGTTCGATGCGGGGACGATGTGCCCGAGCTTTCGCGTCACCGGCGACGAGATCCACTTGACGCGCGGCCGCGCGAATACGCTGCGACTCGCGCTCTCCGGGCAGCTCGGCGGCGACTTCGTCGCTCAGGACGTGCGCGACGCGCTCGACCTGTGCGTCGGCTGCAAGGGCTGCCGTCGCGAATGTCCGACGGGTGTCGACATCACGCGCATGAAGACCGAGTTCCTGCATCACTGGGGCCGACGCAACGGTTACGCGCTGCGCGATCGGTTGATCGCCGGATTGCCGCGCTGGGCGCGCGTGGCGTCGCGCTGGCCGCGCATCGCGAATCTCGGGCGCGAGCATCGCGCGATTCGGCGATGGATCGAGCGGCGGATCGGCATCGCTTCGCAGCGTTCGTTGCCGCAGTGGCACCGCGATCCGTTTCTCGATCGTGCGGGGCCGAACGATGCGGACGCGCAGGTCGTGCTCCTGGCCGACACCTTCACCAACTATTTCGAACCCGAGAATGGCCATGCAGCGCTCGCCGTGCTGCGCGCCGCGGGTTTTTCCGTCGCGGTTGCGCGCCCGGGCGAGAGCGCCGCCGCCGCGCGTCCTTTGTGCTGCGGACGTACGTACCTCGCGAGCGGCCGCGTCGCCGAAGCCCGGCAGGAGGCCACACGGCTGATGGCGGCGCTCATGCCGCACGTTGACGCCGGCGCCACGATCGTCGGCCTCGAGCCGTCGTGCCTGCTGACGTTGCGCGACGAGTTCCTCGTGATGCGGCTCGGCGACGACGCGAACCGGCTCGCCGAGCGCGCAATGCTCGTCGAGGAATTTCTCGCGCGAGCGTTGAAAGCCGGTCGGACGACGCTGCCGCTTCGCGCGCTACCGCAGCGGAAGGCGCTCGTGCACGGACATTGTCACCAAAAGGCGTTCGACGCGCTCGAGCCGGCGGTCGAGCTGCTTCGCTCCATCCCGAACCTCGCGGTCGACGTCGTCGAGTCGAGTTGCTGCGGCATGGCCGGTAGCTTCGGTTATGAAGCGGCGCACTACGAGACGTCGTTGAGGATGGCCGAGGTCTCGCTGTTGCCGGCCGTGCGGGCCGCCAGTGACGACACGTTGATCGTCGCCAACGGCACGAGCTGCCGACATCAGATCGCCGACGGCACGCGCGGCGCCGCGCCCCGCAACGCGATGCACGTCGTTCGCGTACTGGCGGCAGCGCTCGATCATTGACGAGAAGCCTGAACTTCGCCCGTTTCACCGTGCCAAAACGAGCAGAAGCCCCGGGACAGGGGATTTGGACCTACGTTTACCAGGGAGAGACGGCATGACGACCTGTTCGTTCTGCGCCCACGAGAACCTCACCACTGCCAAGTTCTGCAACGAGTGCGGCTCGCCGCTCGATCTTCTTCCCTGCCCGCAGTGCACGGCGGTCAATGCGCGCGCGTCGACCGTGTGCCATCGGTGCGGCGCTGATGTCGACGGGGTCGCCGGGCCAGCGTCGACGCCAGCGCAGACCGAGGCCGGCTCGGAAAGAGTGCTCGCGCACGCCGATGCGCTGATCGCATCGCTGCAGCAGCATCGTTTCGCGTTGGGACACGATCAGGCGGTACGGATAAACACCTACGAGGACGAACCTCGGCCGTTCGCCACCGGGCCGTTGCTCGAGCAAGAGATCGCGCGGCGCTCGATGGTGCAGGACGATGTGCCGTCTTCGCAGATCCCCGCACCGGCGCCCTCGATGGTCGTCGATCCCGACGAGCGGATGCAGCGAAGCGCCGATACCGACGAGGGCCCGCCTCGAATTCGGCGCCGCGCCTCAACGTTTGCGATCGTCGTGCTCGCACTCATTGTTTCCTCGTTGACCGCAGGTTTCCTGATCGCGCAGAACCCCGAAGCGGCAAGGTCGTGGCTCGCTCGCCTTGCCTCGCCGGTGCCTGGCCCCGCCGCTTTACCCACCGACATCGAGAAGGCCCCGGCCGTAGAGGACGCGGTGCGCGTCGAACCCGCGCACGCAGAATCACAAGCTTCGGGAGGCGCGACGACGCAGGCGGTCGAACCTTCGGCCGACGATGGCGCGTCGACTGCGCCGAATGACGCTGCGCTTGCGCCCGCATCGGCGCCGCCATCCCCGTTGCAAGCGGAGCCGGTGTCGAGCCAGGCGTCCGTCGCATCGCCGAAGCAAGCGGAGCGTTCGCGCGCAGATCGGCGCGAGCCGCGTGCACGTCGCGGAACCAACGACGCGCGTAGCACCGACGCGCGTAACAACGACGCGCGTAACAACGACGCGCGTAACCGCTCGCGCAACAACACGCGCAACAACACGCGCGCACGCGTGAGCGAAGTCGCGCCTTCGTCGTTGCCGTCGGCCACGTTGGCGCCACCGCTTCCGCAAGCACCGGCACCGGCGACCGGCGCCGTCGATCGCGTCCGCAACGACCCTTGTCCTGAAGGGGTCGCCGCACTCGGCCTTTGCGCAGGCCGCACTCCCGACTCGCCCTCGTGATCCGCCTGCTCTTCGCCACCTTGCTCTTCGCGTGCGGCATTGCGAACGCGGCGACGCCGCTGCGCATGCTGATCGCTTCACCGCGTGACGTGTCCGCGGAGATCGCGCAGGATCTCGCCGCGCTCGCCGCGGCCCCCGCGGATATCGACCTCGAAGCCGTACCGGCGCTCGGCTCCGATGCGCTCACGCGACTGCGTTACGAACGAAGCATCAGCCTCGCGATCGTCCGGGCCGACGTTTATCAAGGCCTCCTCGATGCGGCGGTCCAGGGCGACGCCGAGGCGATCGACATCATCCGGCCGTTGCGCGTCGTGATGCCGCTCTACGTCGAGGAGATCGCTTTCATCGTGCGCGCGGATGCGCCGTTCGCGTACATCGACGAGATCGGCGACGCTCGCGTCAATCGCGGTCCGCGCGGCAGCAGCACCGCGCAGACGATGACGACGTTCAATCGGCTGCTCGGCCAGGTGCCGGCGAGCGCGGCGTCGCTCGAGCTCACGATCGAGGACGCGCTTGTGAAGCTGATCACCGACCGCAGCATCGACGTCGTCCCCGTGGTTGCCGCCCAGCCGGCGGCGGTGCTCTCGGGGATGAAGCCCGAGGCGAAGAAGTTCGTCAAGGTGTTGCGGCTGTCGCCGCGTCATCCGTCGAGCGATCGTCTGCTCTCCGTCTACCGGCCGTCGACGATCCGCGCGAAGAGCTATCCGAATCTATTGCACGAGGACCTGCCCGCGCTCGGCGTGCAGGCAATCCTCGTCGCCCACGATCACGAGTCGAGCGCGGCGCGCGATGCGCTCGCGCGATTCGCGCGTTCGTTGTGCCGCAATCTGCCGGCGCTTAAGTCGCACGGGCATGCGAAATGGCGCGAAGTCGGCGGATCGCTGCCGGATCTCGGCACCGGCTGGATCTACCATTCGGCGACGTCGAAGGAAATCAATCTGTGCATCGCCGATCGCGCTGCGCAGAGTGGTGCAGTGGACGCGGCCTGTACGCAAGAGCAGCGTCAGGCGGGCGCGTGTCGGTGACGAGCGGCTGCGGCGAAAGCAGCGAGGACAGCGCGTACGACGCGACGAGCCGCGCCGTCAACTCGTCGCGCGTGTGCACGCCGAAGCGCGCGTAAATCGTCTTGACGTGGTCC
>DATLNR010000107.1:0-42141 GCA_035536655.1 Casimicrobiaceae bacterium | reverse complement strand
TGAAGTCGGTCACCGTGAACGTCGTCACGCTGTTCTCGACGCCGAGGTTGACCGTCGCCTGATAGAACGCAGACACGGCCTGGCCGATCTGCTGATAGAGGGAGGCGAGTCCCTGGAACAGCGGCGTCGGCGGCTGGAACTGGTTTTGTCCGCTGTGCGTGTCGAAACCGCCGATCGACACGAAGAAGACCTGCCGATTATGGCCGAGCGTCGCGCGCTGCGCGATCATCCGCGCCACCGTGCGCAGCTGGTTCGCGAGCCCGCTGTTCAGTCCGTTGAACGGCGCCTGGATCTGCGACGGCAGCGCGCCGTTGATGATCGGGTTGATGCGGACGCTCGCGTTCACCGCGCCGCCCATCGAGACCTGCGCCGCCTGAATCATGTCGTTGGTCGCACCGGCCATGATCGATTCGTTGCGCGCCGCGATCCGCGCCGCCTGCTGCGGCGTCGCCGCTCCGGTCGGATCGCCGGTGAAGCCGAAGTTGCCGGCCGTCGGCAGCGCCAGCCCGCGCGTCGCGTTGCCGTTGATGAACATTTGCGAGCCGGAGAAGGACATCGACATCGGCGTCGCGGTCGGCTGGTTCATCGTGACGACCCGGTCGGCAATGCGCCCGCCCCAGCCGGTCGGGCTCGCGAGGAAGTTCGCCTGCGCGACCGACGATTGGCCCTGATTCTGCTGATCGCTGTGCGAGAACAGCTGGTCCGGCCGCCGCTTGGTTCCGGCGCGGTACTCGGTTCGATTCAGCGGCTCGACGAGCGAGCCGGCGTTCGCGAGGATCGCAAGCTTGCCGCTGTTGAACAGCGCATCGAGCGTCGGATTGCCGTTGGTCGCGGTGAATGCCGGGTGGAGCGAGTACGTCTGTCCGGGAAGGTTCAGCGGTGACAACGGCGTCATCAGCGACTGCGCGACGTTGACGCCTGTCGTGACCGGCCGCACGGCGTCGTAGGCCGCATAGTTGCTGAAAGGAATCACCGTGCTGTTCGAGTCGTTGCCGCCGAACATGAACAGGCACACGAGCGCCTTGTACGTCGGCGCCTGCGCCGAAGCGCTGGAGAGCCCGAGCATGTCGAGGCTGCCGGCGAGCGACAGCGCCGACATCGCCCCTGTCTGCGTCAAAAACTTCCGGCGCGAGAAAATCGTCGGTCCACTCATGTCAAAACTCCACTTGGAAACTGGGTGAAACGGCGATCAGGTACACGGCCGTCCGCACGCGATCGAGAAGCTGCGTTTGCGTCGGGGGAACCGACAGCGGAACCGCCGCGACGGCGTTGATCGTGCGCATGCGATCGGCTCTCGTCATCGCACCGTTGAGCAACTTTCTTCCGACGACATCGACCAGCGCCGTCGGATCGTTCGCGAACGCCTTCATCGAGCTCCAGTCGAACTTCGTCCCGATCGAACCGAACACCGTCGGATCGGGCGCCGGTCCGCAGACCGACGGCGACGTCGGCTGCCCGGTGTCGCAGGTCGCCGAAAAGACCAGGTTCCAGACCGAATTCGTGCGCGACATGACCGTCGTCGCGTCGAGAATCTGAAACGGCGGACCCGACAGGTTCGTCCCCGGGATGATGTAATCCTGCTGGTAGTAGTTGAACACCGTCGGCGCGTTGTAGACGTTCTGCCCCATGTTGGTCAGGGGCGTGCGCAGGAAAACGCCGTCTGTCGTGCCGCCGAAAGCGCGCAGCAGATTGGCCGTCAACAGCACCGGCTCCTTCAGCTTGCCGAAGCTCGACACGACCGGGTTGCTCGGCGCGCGCGCTTCGGGATCGAGCAGGATGGCGCGGACCACCGCGCGCAGATCGCCGCGAACGCCGGCGCCGTTGTTGTTCCACACGGCAGTGATGCGCGATACGTACGCCGGCGACGGATTGCTCGTGACGAGCTGCTGGATCAGCTGGCGGCCGATGTAGACCCCGGTGGTCGGATGGTTTGCCGCGAGACCGACGACCCAGCGGACATCCGCGTCCGCACGCTGGCCCGCAGGCTGCGACACGCCCATCACCGTCTTCGCGCCGACGTCGTGGTAGTTCGTCGCGCCGGTGCCGTTCACCGGGCCCTCGATCGCCGTCATGTTGCCGATGTAGTTCACGCCACGGGTGAACTGCGGCGTCTGGCCCGGCAACGGCGGGTACGCCCATCCGGTCAACGCGCGTGACGCGTCGACGATGTCCGCCTGGTTGTACGTCGGGATCAGGTTGCCTCCCGCGTCGAGCTGCAGCGTCCCGTCGTTGTTCAACCGCCACAGGCCCGTGGAGTAGAGCTGGAACAACTCGCGCGCGTAGTTCTCGTTCGGCACGACACCCCGGGCCTGCGCGGCGGGCGAGCCGTCGTTGCGCACCATGTCGAGATAGTTGCCCATCCATGGCGACAAGGTGATCGCGTAGAGGATGTCCTCGTAGCGGCCGAACGCGTTGTCGAGCAGCAGCTGCTGGTAATCGCGCATCGGGTACGCGATCGGATCCTGCAGGTTCGACGTGACGAGGATCTGCGACAGCGCCCACGCGACGCGATGGCGAAGCTGATCGGGCGCGCTCACCGCACGCGCCAGGAACTGGTTCTGAACCCAGAAGTTCGTGTAGACGTCGCGCTGGCACTGGTTGACGGTGCCGGCCTGCGCGTTGCAGTCGCACGGCGTCGCGGGGTCGTAGCGAGCGCCGTTGCCGTACGGATACGTACAGAACGGCCACGTCACGCCCGTCGGCGGTTGCGGCCGTGTCTGCGGGAACCAGCCCATTGCGATCAGCGGAACGTGCGGCATGCTGAGCTGCAGGTCGACCCACTGTGCGGGCGTCATCTGCATCGCCATGACCAGATCGGCGTTGGTCGCGCCGAACGTCGACTGCTGCAGGAGCCGCGCCGTGTCGAGTCGCAGGTCGGGCGCAGCGCCGCGGCCGAAGTACAGAGGCTTGTCCGTCGCGGTCCCGAACGTGAAGCTGCCCATCTGGCCGGTCGTGGAGCGTGCAGTCCAAACGCCGTTGACGTAGGTGCCGACGTCGTCCCTGCCGTCGCCGTCGAAGTCGAGGATGACCGGGATCTCGTTGGTCGCGCCGCTGCCGAGCGCGTAGGTCGCGTGGATCTGGTTCGCGCGCGTGTGCGACACGTACCAGCTGCCGCGGTTGAATATGACGAGATCGGCCCTGCCGTCGCCGTTCATGTCGCCCAAGAGCGGCACGTCACCGCGCGATCCGCCGAACTGATAAGTGAACTGCGTCGTGCCGTCGAGCCTCGTATTCACGAGCCATTGGCCGTTGCGCCACAGGACGAGGTCTTCCTTGCCGTCGCCGTCCAGGTCGCCGACCAGGGGAACGTCACCCGGGCTGCCATAGGTCACCGTTCTGTCGGTCACGCCGTCGTTGTTGAAGTCGATGAGCCAGGTGCCGGACCGATAGACGATCGCGCCCCGTTGCCCCGACCCCGTCACGTCGCCCAGGAACGGCACGTCGCTTGCCGCGCCGTACGTAAAGGAGAGTTCGGGCACGTTGTCGAGGTTGCCGTCGAGCGCGAACGTCGCGGTCGCCGTGCGGAAAAGGCCCACGGCTGCGGCGCGCGTCATCTGGGCGTCGGCAGGCTGAGCGAGCGCCATCAATGCCGCGGCGGTCACGACGGCCGCCGTTGCCTTGACGAACCAGCGTGCATCGACGCATCCGTCTCGTGAACAAGCGTGCGACATGGACCCCTCTTCTCTCAAAAGTTGACGCTATCGTTCGCTTGGCAAGCGTTCGAAACGCCGGGTTCGTATTCCGCCGCGCGCGAAGCGCGGAGCTCGTTATGACAGGTGCATAGCAAGGGTGCATGACGCCTGCATAAATTGCAATCACGTAGGCGAACCATTCGTCGGATTGACGGCCTTGGATGCCGCGCCACGCTTGGCCAACGCCGGTTCGAGCGCGTCCTCGGTCCACGCCGAACGTGTGCAATTGAGCGCGTCGCATGATTCCGCGGATGAACGGTCGTCAAAACGACGGAGTAATTGACGTAACGCCGGGGTTCGTCCCCGCTCTTAGTTATGCGTTTTCGCGCGACGAGCGGTCGTGTATTTTTCGCGTCATCTGCGAACATGTGTGGCTAACTATTTATTTAGGAATGGTCAAATGTCCGCCGGTCGCACGCGTCGATGAACGGAAGCTGGGGAGCGAGTTGGAAACTTGCAGACGAGCCTGGAAAGCCGGCGAACGAACGTTTGTGCGGTAAATGTCGACGACAACCCGACGCACCAAGCTGGCTGCGAGCGACGGATCAGCGCTTCTTCTTGCGCGCGCGCGGGTGAGCGGCGTCGTACGCCTTCGCGAGGTGCTGCCAATCGAGGTGCGTGTACACCTGCGTGCTCGCGATCGACGCGTGGCCCAGCAGCTCCTGCACGGCTCGCAGGTCACCCGAGGACTGCAGCACGTGCGACGCGAACGAGTGCCGCAGCATGTGCGGGTGAACGTGTCGATCGAGCCCTTGGCGGACCGCCTGCAAAGCGAGCCGCCGCTCGATAGCGCGCGCGGAGAGGCGTTCTCCGCGACGGTTGACGAACAGCGCGTGTTCCGCGTGCTTCGCGACGTCGGCGCGCAAGCGCAGCCAGATCTGCAAAGCGTCGTGCGCTGCCTCGCCGACCGGCACGAGACGCTCCTTCGCGCCCTTGCCGATCACGCTGACTTCACGCTCGGCGAGATTCAGCGCTTCGCAGCTCAGACCGGCGAGCTCGCCCAGGCGAAGCCCGGACGAATAGGCAAGCTCGACGATCGCTCGATCACGCGTGGCGAGGAAGTCGTCGCCGTCGATCGTGCAGAGCTTGGCTGCTTCCTCCACGGTCAGCGCCGACGGCAGCCTGCGCTGCGCTTTGGGCGCCTTGAGCCCGGCGCACGGATCGACGGCAACGTGGCCGCGCTCGATCAGAAAGCGGAAGAACGCGCGCCACGCGGACAACACGCGCGCGAGACTTCGACCGGCAAGTCCGCGCGCATGCAATGTCGCCAGGTGACGCGCGATGTCGGCCCGTGAGACTTTCGCGACATTCGCGTCGGCGCAAAGCGCAACGAGCATCGAAACGTCGCGGCAGTAAGCGCTGCGCGTGTGCCGGGGCGATGCGACGAGGTGTCGCGAGAAGGCATCGACCAGCGCATCGGCCGACGTGCCGTCCGATGAGCGGACCGGCGCCGGCACGCGTTACGTCCCTGGCAGGAAGCGGGCGATTGCGATGCTCGAGAGCTCGGCCAGGCGTGTGAGATAGACGGTGCCGAGGCCCGCTTGGAACCGCTCGGGGTCGGTGCTTGCCAGCACGAGCAGGCCGAATGTCACGTTGGTGCGCAAAGGCAGCATGGCGAACGAGGCCGGCGGCTGCCCGCCTTCGAACCATTCGCGCGATTCGGCGACCGCCTGGGGACCGCAATACGGCCCGTCCAGACGCTCGGCGTACTCGCGCACTTCGGCCGACGTCGCGGCGAGCTCGGGAAGATATGACTGCTCCGGCACCCGGCCCCAGATCCGCACGGCAACCTGCGGCACGGCGAAATCCTCGCGCAAGCTGTGGAACAGCACGGCGAGCGTTGTCTCGAGGTCCGGCGCGGAATACAGGGCCAGCGTGCTTCGATGCAGCCGTTCGGCCGTCGCATCGTTTTCGCTTCCGAAGCTGATCAGCTCGGAGAGCTTCGCCGCGAGCTCGCCGTTCTTCTCGCGCAGCGTGAAGATCTGCCGCTCGGCGATTGGGATCGCATGGCCGCCGTGCGGATGCGGCACATAGATCTGCGCGATCTCGTCGGCGTACTCCTCGAAGAAGCCAGGGTTCTCGCGCAGGTACCGCGCCACGTCTCGCGCATCCACGGGTCGGGGCTTCTCGTCGGGGCTTTCGCTGGTCTGCACGCCGCCCGTCATGCGTCCGGTATCGGCCACTCGCCCTCGAACACGATCTCGGCCGGGCCCTTCATCGAGACGATGGAGCCGGCGCCGTCCCAGCGCACGGTGAGGCCCCCGCCGCGCATGTGCACGCGCACTTCGCGATCGAGCAGCCCGCGGCGTATCCCCGCAACCACCGCCGCACACGCGCCGGTGCCGCACGCAAGCGTTTCCCCGACCCCGCGCTCGTAGACACGAAGGCGAATGTTAGCGCGATCGACGATCTGTGCGTAACCGGCGTTCGCCTGCGCCGGAAACCGCGGGTGCGTCGCGATGGCTGCGCCTTGCGTTGTCACCGGCGCGGCCTCGACATCGTCGACCATTTGCACGACGTGCGGATTCCCCATCGACAGCACGGAAACGTCGAGCGTTCGGTCGCCGACAGCGAGATCGTCGCGCGATCCGCTCGATCCGCCGATAAAGGGAACGGTGGCCGCTTCGAACGACGGCTTGCCCATGTCGACGGTGACTTCGCCATCGTCGGCCATGGCGAGCACGATGACGCCGCCAGGCGTCTTCACGCGAACGTCGCGCTTGGCCGTCAAGCCCTTCGCGCGCACGTAGACGAGAAAGCAACGGGCGCCGTTGCCGCACTGCTCGACTTCACCGCCGTCGGCGTTGAAGATGCGGTAGCCGAAATCCACGTCGCCATCGTCGGGCGGCTCGACGACGAGGACCTGGTCGCAACCGACGCCAAAGCGGCGATCCGCGAGCTTTCGCACCTGACTACGCGTCAGCGCGAACGCTTCTCGCATTGCATCGACGACGACGAAGTCGTTGCCCGCGCCGTGCATCTTGGTGAACGAGAGCACGGGCAACGTCGAGCGTTCAGACGGGTCGCGTCGCACCGCCGAGCGCCTTCCAACCGGAGTGCCCGGCCTGCATGTACTTCGCGTCGAATCCCGCTTCGCGGAGCGTCGAAGCTGTGCGGCAGCCGACATGGAAGCCGTACGCGCAGAAAACGACGACAGGCTCCTCCTTCGACAGCTCGCCGATCCACTCCGAAACACGATCCGGATCGCGCCATGTCGCGCTTTCGATGATGTCCTGCATGCGGGAAACGTAATGTCTCGGCCGCGCATCGATGAACTGCAACGGGCGTCCGGCTTCGAGCATCGTCTTCACTTCCTCGACGCCGACGCCGGGCAGATCGCCGAACTCCGGTTGCACGAGCGGGCGGGGCGGTGCGACCTTCAACGCATCGACATAGCGTCCTTCGACCCCTTCCCAGTCGATGTTGCGCATGAACGCGTCGATGTACGCTTTCACGTTCGCGCCGAAGTCGAAGTGATAGGCGTGCTCGTACATGTCCAACGCGAGGATCGGCATCGCGCCGGCAATCGACTGGCTGTGCTCGGATGCGTACTGATTCACGAGTCGCCGGTCACGCGTGTTGAAGGAGAGAAGTACCCAGCCCGATCCGCCGCCGAGCGCGTTGCCCATCGCGACGAACTCGTCGCGCCAGCGATCGACCGTGCCGAAGTCGTTCGCCAATGCGTCGCTGAGCACCTTCGTCGCCTTGCCGTCGCCGCCGAGGCTGGCAAAGTAGAGCTCGTGCAGTAGCGTCGAGTTGAGCGCGATGAGTTCCTCGCGCTTGAGTCCATTCAGCACGTACCCCGGCGTCTTCGAGAAATCGAGCGATTCTAGCTGCGACGTGATCGCGTTGAGTCGGCGCAGCGCGCCGCCGTAGTTGTTCTCGTAATGGCTTTCGATCAGCCTGAGCGACAGGCCGTTGAGCGTCCACGGACGGCAGTGGACCTGTTTCAGTGAATAGCGCATGACAGTGCCTCCGGCGAAAGTCGTCGACGACGTTCCGCATCGCAGACCCGCAAGCACGTGAATGGAATTGTGCCCGCGCCTCGCGCGAAACGCTCGCAGGGATTGGACGGGCACCGTCTTGGAGGGAATGAAACCCGGGGATCCTGCATGTCCCCGAAGCCAATGTAACGCAAGTCGCGCGCGGGCGCTATACGTTGAAGCGGAAGTGCACGACGTCGCCATCGCGCACGACATAGTCCTTGCCTTCGAGCCGCATCTTCCCCGCTTCCTTCGCGCCCTGCTCGCCGCGGCACGCGAGGTAGTCGTCGAAGGCGATGACTTCGGCGCGGATGAAGCCGCGCTCGAAATCGGTATGGATCACGCCTGCGGCTTTCGGCGCGGTATCGCCAACGTGGATCGTCCAGGCGCGCACTGCCTTCGGGCCCGCGGTGAAGTAGGTCTGCAGGCCAAGCAATTTGTAGCCGGCATGGATCACTCGGTCGAGTCCGGGCTCGGCGAGGCCGAGATCATCGAGGAACGCCTGCTTGTCGTCTCCGTCGAGATCCGCGATCTCGCTTTCGAGCTTCGCGCAGACCGGAACGACCGGCGCGCCTTCGCTGCGCGCGTGCTTTTCGACCGCGTCGAGAAGCGGATTGTCCCGAAAGCCGTTCTCGTCGACGTTCGCGATGTACGTCGTCGGTTTCATCGTCAGCAGGAAGAACGGCGCGAGGAGCGCACGCTCCTCGGCGTACAGGTCGGCCGATCGCGCCGGCGCTCCGCGGTCCAGAACGGCTTGCACTTTCATCAGTACCTCGTAAAGCCGCTTCGCGTCCTTGTCGCCTCCGGCGCGGCCCACCTTCTCGACCTTGACGATCTGCTTGTCGACCGAAGCGAGGTCAGCAAGGGCCAGCTCGGTTGCGATCGTCTCGATGTCGGAAACCGGATCGACGCGGCCGGCCACGTGTACGACGTTGTCGTCGCGAAAGCAGCGCACGACGTGCGCGATCGCGTCGGCCTCACGGATGTTTGCGAGGAACTGGTTGCCGAGACCCTCGCCTTTCGACGCGCCTGCGACGAGCCCTGCGATGTCGACGAACTCGACAGTTGCCGCGATAACCTTTTCCGGCTTCGCGATCGATGCGAGCTGCGCAAGACGCGCGTCGGGGACTTCGACAATGCCGACATTCGGCTCGATCGTGCAGAACGGATAGTTCTCCGCAGCGATGCCGGCGCGTGTCAGCGCGTTGTAGAGCGTCGATTTTCCGACGTTCGGCAAGCCGACGATGCCGCATCGGAGGCTCATTTCGCATCCTTCGTGTGCAACGACGTCATCGCGCGCTCGAAGTCGCCTGCAACAAGCGCCGGCCAGACGTCGAGGCTTCGCTTGATCGCTTGATCGATCGCATCTTTCTCCGAGGAAGAAGGGGGACGCAGCACGTAATCGGCCGGCGGCTGCTGCGGAAACACCGAGTCGCGCGGGTGCCCGATGCCGAGCCGCAAGCGCCAGAAATCCGCAGTGGCGAGCTGCGCGCGCAAATCCTTCAGTCCGTTATGGCCGGCCACGCCGCCCCCGAACTTCAGCCGAGCTTCGCCCGGCGGCACATCAAGCTCGTCGTGCACGACGAGCATTGCTTCCGGCGCGATTGCGTAGAACGCCTGCACGGCCTGCGCTGCACGGCCGGAAAGATTCATGAACGTCGTCGGCTTCAGGAGCCGCACGCCGCCGTCGACTTTCGCCAGCGTGCCAAAAAAACGCGCTTCGTTCGCAAATGTTGCGTGCTGCTCGTGCGCGAGCGCGTCGACGAACCAGAAGCCCGCGTTGTGGCGCGTGGCCTCGTGCTCGCGGCCGGGATTGCCGAGGCCGACGACAAGTCGAATCGGTGCGTTCATCGGTTCCTCGAAGCAATCCGCCCCAACGAAAAGGCCCGCCTACTGTTGCAATCGGCGGGCCCGTTCGGCGACGTGCGAGCGTTACTTCTTCTTGTCGTCCTTCCTGTCGTCCTTCTTCTCGTCCTTCTTCGCCGCGGCCGGTTCGGCGGGCGCTGCAGCCGCCGCCGGCGCCGCGCCCGCTGTCGCGCCCTCCGCAGTAGCAGCAGCCGCTTCCTCTTCGGCTTCGACCGGCGCCTTCGGAATGATCGCCGTCGCGATCACCGGATCCTTGCCATGCGTCAATGCGACGACGCCTTGCGGAAGCGTGATCTCCGAAACGTGCCGCGACTTCCCCGCCTCGAGGGTCGAGAGATCGACTTCGATGAATTCAGGCAGGTCCTTCGGCAAGCACGAGACGTCGAGCTCGTTCGCGACGTGGCTGATAATCGCGCCGGCGAGCTTGACGGCGGGCGAACCCGCCTCGTTCACGAAGTGCAGCGGTACCTTCATGTGGATTTTCCGCGCCTCGTCGACGCGCTGGAAGTCGATGTGCAAGACCTGCGGACGGAACGGATGCATCTGCACGTCACGCAGCAGCACCTTGTGCGCGCCGCCGTCGAGCTTCATCGTCAGGATCGACGAGTGGAACGCCTCGGCCTTGAGCGCGTGAATCAGCGCGTTGTGATCGAGCTCGATCGAAACGGGTTCCGAGCCCGCGCCGTAAACGACGCCGGGCGCCTTGCCTGCGTGGCGCGTGCGGCGCGCGGCGCCGCGGCCGTCGGCGTCTCGCAAGGATGCAGTGAACTCGATCGATGCCATGTTCGTCTCCGCGACGAAGAAAAGCCTGTGATTTTAGCACGGGGCACAGCCCCGAATCAGTGAATCACCCGGTCCGCGCGTTGCACGAACGATTGCGGAACGTCCGCGCCGATCGCCTTGGCGGTCTTCAGGTTCAGGCTCAACCGATACGTCGACGGGTGCTCGAACGGCAGGTCGCCGGCCTTCGCGCCTTTCAGGATGCGGTCGACGAAACTTGCCGCGCGATGGAAGTTGTCGTTGACGTCCGGACCGTAACTCATGAACCCACCCGCGTCGACGTACTGCGGCGTGTTGTAGATCCAGGGCAAACGATGCTCGATCGCAATGCGCGCGATCCGCTCGAACCACTGCGCGTAGAACGTGTCGCCGGGTCGAACTGCGCTTCGGCTTCGCGGGCGTCTGCGCAAGCGCACCCGATACGGAGGCGATGCACGACAACGCTATTACCGGTGCTCGACGCCGGTTCACGGCATCAGCTGCCCGCCGTTCACCTCGAGCACCTGCCCGGTGACATAGCCCGACAGCGCATCGGAGGCGAGATATAGAAAGGCACCCGAGCACTCGTCTGACGCGCCAAGCCGGCCCATCGGGACTGTCTGCCGCATCGATTCGAGAAGCTCCGGCGTCGAATAACGCTCGTGGAACGGCGTCTGGATGACGCCCGGAGAGACGGCATTGACGCGGATGTTCTCCTTCGCCAACTCGCGCGCGAGTCCGCGCGTGAACGTGCTGACGAACGCTTTCGACGAGGAGTAGAGCGCGGCGCCCGGACCGCCGCCGACGCGCGCCGCGATGGATGTGACGTTGATGATGTTTCCCCTTCCCGACTCCCGAAACAGGGGCACTGCGGCCGACGAAGCCATGACGAGCGAGCGTACGTTTAAATTCACGATTTCGTCGAAGATCGCGTCATCGATCTCGGCAGCCGGCACGCGTTTGACGAGTCCGCCGGCATTGTTGACGAGCACATCGAGCCCGCCGAGCTTCTCCGCCGCTTCGTGAACGATCGCGCGCGCTTTCGCGCTGTCGCGGACGTCGCCTTGGACGAGGTGCGCCTCGCTGCCGATTCCGCGTACCGAAGCGGCAACCGATTCCGCCGCATCACGACTCGCATTGAAGTGGACGACGACTCTCGCGCCGACGCGCGCAAACGCCTGTGCAGCCGCAGCGCCGATGCCGGTGGAGGCGCCCGTGATCAGGATGCGTTTGTCCGCGAGATCGGTGAAGAACGCGTTCATGAGATCACTCCGTGAACAAACTACTCACCGACTCCTCGTTACTGATCCGCGTCATCGTCTCCGCGAGCAATTGCGCACAGGATAGCTGGCGGATCTTGGGGCTCGCCTGGGCGTCATCGGAAAGCGGAATCGTGTCGGTGACGACCAGCTCGTCGATGTCGGACGCGTTGATGCGCGGCACCGCGCCACCCGACAACACCGCGTGCGTGCAGTACGCGACGACCTTGACGGCGCCATGCTCCTTGAGCGCAGTCGCCGCCTTGCCGAGCGTGTTCGCCGTGTCGACGATGTCGTCCATGATCACGCACGTGCGGCCCGACACGTCGCCGATGATGTTCATTACCTCGGAAATGTTCGCTTTAGGACGCCGCTTGTCGATGATCGCGAGGTCGGAGTCGAGCCGCTTCGCGATCGCCCGCGCGCGCACGACACCGCCGACGTCGGGCGACACGACCAGCAGGTCGTCGTAGCTCTGCTGCCACAGGTCGCCGAGCAGGAGCGGCGTCGCGTAGATGTTGTCCACCGGAATGTTGAAGAAGCCCTGGATCTGGTCGGCGTGCAGGTCCATCGTAATGACGCGATGCACGCCGACGGTCGCCACCATGTCGGCGACGACCTTCGCGCTGATCGCCATGCGCGCCGATCGCGGCCGTCGATCCTGCCGCGCATAACCGAAGTACGGAATCGCCGCAGTGATCCGCGCGGCCGACGCGCGCTTCAACGCGTCGACCATGATCACCACTTCCATCAGATTGTCGTTCGTCGGATGGCACGTCGACTGCAGGACGAACACGTCGCGGCCGCGGACGTTCTCCAGCAACTCGACCATCACCTCGCCGTCACTGAATTTGCCGACGACGGCGCGGCCGAGGCTGATGTTCAGATGCCGGCAGACGTCGCGCGCGAGCTTCGGATTCGCGTTGCCGGTGAAGATGCGCAGGCGCTCGAAGGCCATGCCGTCACGCCGGGCGCGAGCAGGCGAAGGGCCGCGTCAACGACCGCCCGCTTGAAACACAGGGGCTGGGGAGGAAGGATTCGAACCCTCGAATGCCGGAATCAAAATCCGGTGCCTTAACCAACTTGGCGACTCCCCAGCGGTATTCGTGCTTGGACGACGAAGCGACGCGCCTGCCGGGCTAGGCGGGACGTCCGCCTGTTCGATGACCACCCGTGTTCCGAGCCGCTACGAGCGCGCGAAGGCGCGAAGCGGATGATGCGCGAGCGTGCGGGCGACGTACCGCACGACACCGGCGGGCAACGCATCGATCGCACGCCGGGCCGTCATCTCGTCATCGCACAACGCGAACACCGAAGCCCCGGACCCGCTCATCCGCACGCCGGTCCGCGACGATGCGAGCGCAGCGGCGGCACCGGCCACTTCCTCATGCCGGGACGACGCGACGGCCTGCAGATCGTTACGACCGTAACTCTCGGAAAAGACGCTCATTTTCGCCCGCGGCGTCGTGCGTGTCAATGTGGGGCTTGCGTAGATCTCGGCGGTCGGGACGTTTACGTTGGGGACCGCCAGCGCGATCCAGCGGCGCGGCAACGAAACCGGCGTCAGCCGTTCACCCATCCCCTGCACGAACGCGTTCTCGCCGTGAACGAAGAAAGGCACGTCGGCGCCGAGTGTGACAGCAAGCGCTTCGAGCTCCGCTCTTGGACGATCGATGCGCCAGAGCCGATTGAGGCCCAGCAGAACGCTTGCGGCGTCCGAACTGCCGCCGCCCAGGCCGGCGCCCATCGGAATGCGCTTCGCCAGACGGATCGTCACGCCGTGCTCGACGCGAGACGTTTCCTTCAGCAAACGCGCTGCGCGCACCGCGAGATCCTGCTCGGTGGAAACCCCATCGATCGGCGCCTTGCGGACGATCTTGCCGTCGTCGCGAAGCGTCAACGTCAGCCGATCGGCGAGATCGATCAGCACGAACAGCGATTCGATCTCGTGATAGCGGTCCTTGCGCCGACCGACGACGTGAAGGAACAAATTGACCTTCGCCGGCGCCGCGACGTCGATCGCGTCGGTCAGCGTGCCTCGTCGTTCCACGTATCGATCGCGAGTCGGACTTCGGTATCCGGATAAGTGAGCCGTAGCGTGCGAGGACGCGCGCTGTCGTCACGGTAGCCGTAGACGACTTCCCATCCGTCTTGCCGCAGCACCAAAGGACGCAACGCCCGATCGCGCTCGAGCGCGTGACGACTGCCGGGATGAGGGCTGCCGCGAATCCACCACGCGAGGCCGCGTACCGGAAGCGGCGCGCCGAGCGCCTGCAATGTGAGCGCTTCCCAATCCCGCGCCTCGGTGACGCGCCCGTCGGGAAACGTGAGTCGCACGCCGCCGGGACCGCCGTCGAGCTGCGCGAGTGTGGAGCCGAGCGGGTTGGTGAACGTCAGCGCGTCTTCGCCCGAGCGATGGCGCCAACGGAAGCCGGCCGCTGCGCCTTCGTTACCGCGCCGCGCCGAGAGTCGACCGGCGACTTCGAACGCCGTCTCGGCCAACGGCGCGGCCTGCTCGACGACCTGCGTCGTGGCGCAAGCGCCGATCAACGTGACGACGAGAGCCGCGAGAGCGCGGCCGCTAACGCGCATGCCGGCGCATCGTCTCCAACAGCAGCGGATGGTCCGGCGACGACTTCAGTTGCGATTGCCAGATCTCGCGCGCCTTCTGCGGTTGCCCACGTGCGAACAGCACCTCGCCCAAATGCGCGGCGATCTCCGGATCGGGCCGCTCGGCGAACGCCCGCACGAGGTATTTTTCCGCTTCGTCGAGCCGGCCGAGCCGATACAGCGCCCAACCCATGCTGTCGAGGATGAACGGGTCGTTCGGCGCGAGCTTGTGCGCGCGCTCGATCAGCCTGAAGCCTTCGTCGATCTTGTCGGTGCGATCGACGAGCGTGTAGCCGAGGGCATTGAGCGAGGCGGCGTCGTCGGGCTTGAGATCCACCAGACGGCGCAGCGTCGTCTCCGCTTCTGAAACGCGGTCGAGCTTCTCGAGCACCATTGCGCGGTCGTAGAGCAACTCGTGCGCGTCGACATGCTCCTTCAAGCCCTGCTCGAGCACGACGAGCGCGGCGACGTTGTCGTTCGCGTCGCGCAGGACCTGCGCTTCGGCCTGGCGGACCTGCACGCGCTGCTCGATCGTGACCGCCGGCAGATCGGCGAGCCAGCGGCGCGCCTCGTTGCGCTTGCCCTGCTTCGCGAGCACGGCCGCGATTCGCAACTTCGCGAGCCACCCGCGCTCGCCGTCGGGGACATCCTTGTAGCGGGTGATCGCTTCATCGAACCGGCTGCGCTCCTCGGAAACCTGCGCAAGATAGAACTCCACCTGGCCGGCATCGCCGAAGTTCGCGCGCTTCAACTCGGCCAGCTCGGCTTCGGCGCTGTCCCAATCCTTCATCTGCACCGAAAGGACGGCGATCCCAAACTGCAGCTCGCGCTGTGAACGCTCGGGCTCGAACAGCTGACGATAGATCGCACGCGCCTCACCGTAACGCTTCTGCTCGGTCAGGAACTGAGCAAGCGATCCCTTGAGCGGTCGTGCATCCGACGAGCGCGCGATTTCGGTTTCGAGATAGCGGATCGCCTCCGCCGGCGCGCGCCGGCCGAGAAGCTCGGCCTTGAGGAGCACTGCACGGTCCCACTGCGGCTTCAATTCGAGCGCGCGGTCGACGGCCGCCATCGATTCGGTCGCGATCTTCGCGTCGGCAAGTCCGGTATTCATCCCCGCAAGGCCGATGGCGAAATGCGCCTCGGCGCTCGTCGGATACGGTCGCGTCAGCTCGACGATCAACCGGTACACCGACGTCTTGTCGGGCTGCTGCGCGAATACACGATTGAGCTGCAGGAACGGCTCACCCACGCCACCGCCGCTGGTTGCCGCGTCCGCGAGGAATTTTTCGAGCCGCCCCTTGAGCTCGGTTTCGTTCCCTTCTTCCGCAATCCGCCCGGTGCCGCCGGAGGCAAGCGCCGCCAGTAGCTGCTTTGGACGCTCGGCCAAGGGATCGATCTCGAGCCAGAGCTTCGCCGCCTGCTCGGCCATCGATCGCTGACGCGTCGACGCCGCGATTTCGGCGGCGCGGCGAGCAAGCGCTGCGCTCCGTGTTTCGCGCGCGGCGTCGAGATACGCGCGGGCGGCAAGCAACGGCTCGCCACGTTGCATCGCGACGTCGCCCAGCAACAGTCGATAGAAGATCTCTGGTTTGATGCCCCCTGCTTCGCTCGAAGGCTTCGTTCCAGCCGAAGTTGGCGGCGACGGCTGCGCCTCCGGTTGGGCGGCCGCTTCCGCGTTGATGAAGAGCGCGGCGACGGCGGTTGCGACGGCGGCGAGGCGAAGGATCATCGTGGCGTTTGTGTGACGTGTTTCATCGATCGAGCCGATCTCGATGGTAGGGTATCCTGCGCGGCCCGCTCGACCAGCCGGCCGCTTTAATCTTTCGCCGGTCTGCTTCCTTCCATGCCAGAGCTTCCCGAGGTCGAAACGACGCGTCGCGGCGTCGCGCCACACATGACGGGCCGACGCATCCAGTCGGTCCGAATCTACGACGCGCGGTTGCGTTGGCCGGTTCCGGCCAATCTGCCCGAACTCCTAAACGGGCGGACAGTGCTCGAGGTCGAGCGGCGAAGCAAGTACTTACTCTTCCGGCTGGATACAGGAACGCTGCTGGTCCATCTCGGCATGACCGGTAGCCTTCGACTCCATCGCGAAGTGCCCGCACGCCAAACGCACGATCACGCCGATCTGTTGCTCGACGACGGCACGCTGCTTCGATACCGCGATCCGCGCCGGTTCGGTGCGTTGCTGTGGATCGCTCCCGACACCTCCCATTCACTGCTCGCGCAGCTCGGGCCCGAACCCTTCGACGATGCCTTCTCCGCAGCGTATCTCCACATGAAAACGCGCGGACGCACGGCGTCGATCAAGGCGCTCGTGATGGACAGCCGCCTCGTCGTCGGCGTTGGGAACATCTATGCGAACGAGGCGCTGTATCGCGCGCGAATCCGGCCGACGACTCCCGGCGGGCGGCTGTCGCAACGCCGTCTCGCGCAACTCGTCGCGTCGGTCCGCGACGTCCTGACCGAGGCCATCGCGGCGGGCGGCAGCACGCTGCGCGACTTCGTCGACTCGCGCGGTCAGCCCGGCACCTTCCAGCTCGCCTACTTCGTTTACGGCCGTGGAGGCCTGCCCTGCCGCGTCTGCTCTACGCGGATTCGCGCCATTCGCCTCGCTCAACGCTCGTCTTTCTACTGCCCGCATTGCCAGCCGCGCTAGGCGTGAGCCGTTTCGGACTCCTGACTCCTGGCTCCCGAAAACGGCACGGCTTGTGCTTTACCCACGACGCGAAGTCCGCGCACGGGTTGAAGCGCGTGGCTTCTCCACGAACGATCGTCGGGGGAACGCATGCAGACGCGCGAGCTTGCGGCGCGCTTCGAGGCCTACGGGGATTGGCGCCGGCGCCTTTCGTCGCGTATTTCGCTGATGCATGGCTGGCTCGACGAGCAGGAGCTCGCCGATGCGAACGTCGACGCGAGAGTGCAGAGCATGCTCGAACGCCTGCACCAGGACCAGCTCGTCGTCGCATTCGTCGCCGAATTTTCGCGCGGCAAGTCGGAGCTCATCAACGCGATCTTTTTCGCTGATTTCGGCGCGCGGCTGCTTCCGTCGTCGGCCGGGCGCACGACGATGTGCCCGACCGAGCTCCTGCACGACGCATCGCGACCGCCCTCGATCCGCCTTCTGCCGATCGAGACCCGGTTGAAGGACGCCACCGTTGCCGAGTTCAGGAATTACGCCGATGAATGGGTGACGCTGCCGCTCGACCTTGCCTCCGCCGAGCGCATGAGCGAAGCGCTGGCGCGCGTCTCGCAGGTGAAGCGCGTGCCGATCGCGCTCGCGCGGCGCTATGCGCTGACCGAGGACGGCGACGACGTGATGAAAGCGCTGACGTCGCGTGACGAAGGCAGCGTCGACATCCCCTGCTGGCGGCACGCGATCATCAACTTCCCGCACCCGCTGCTGCAGCAGGGACTGGTGATCCTCGACACGCCGGGGCTGAACGCGATCGGCACCGAGCCGGAGCTCACGCTGTCGCTTCTGCCGCAGGCGCACGCGATCCTCTTCATCCTCGCCGCGGACGCCGGCGTGACGCGGACCGACCTCGAGGTATGGAACCAGCACTTGGCCGGCGAGGACGCGAACGCGAAAAGCGGCCGCATCGTCATCCTGAACAAGATCGACGGGCTGTGGGACGACCTGAAGCGCGCCGCTGATGTCGAAGCGGAGATCGCGAAGCAGGTCCGCGCGAGCGCCGCGATGCTCGATGTGCCGACGTCGCAGGTCTTCGCCGTGTCAGCGCAGAAGGCGCTGCTCGCAAAAGTCAATGGCGATGACGCGCTGCTCGACCGCAGCCGACTGCCGATCCTCGAGCGCGCGCTCTCCGGCCGCATCATCCCCGCGAAGCGCTCGATCGTGGGCACCGCCGCGAAAGGCGAGGTGCGCGCACTCGCGCAATCCACGCGCGCGCTTCTGGATGCGCGGGTCGCCGGCGTCGCCGAGCAGCTCGCCGAAATGAACGCGCTCAAGGGCAAGAACCAGGACGTCGTCGAGCACATGCTCGAGCGCACGCGCGACGAGAAGGACGTGTTCGAGCGGGGGCTCGCGCGGTTCACGGCGTTGCGCAACGTGTTCACCGGGCAGACCAACGCGCTCTACGACCACATCGGCCTCGAGGCCCTGCGCAGCAACGCGTCGCACACGCGCAAGGCGATCGAAGCGTCGCCTTTCACCAAGGGCGTGCGCCAGGCGATGAACGCGTTCTTCGCGCAGATTCGCGCCAACCTCGAAGGCGCGGCGACCCAGTCGGGCGAGATCCACGAGCTGATGGCCGCGATGTACGCGCGCTTTGCGCAGGAGCACGGGCTCGAGCCGTTCGTGCCGCCGCCGTTCTCCGTTCTGAAATACCAGAAGGAGATCGACCGCCTCGAGCGCGCCTACAACCAGCACTTCAATACGCTGTGGAACATGGTGAGTCGTGCGAAGTTCGCGCTGATGCGGCGCTTCTTCGAAACCGTCGCGTCTCGGTCGAAGCATGTCTACGACGTCGCCAACCGCGACGCGGACGCCTGGTTGCGCGCCGTCATGTCGCCGCTCGAGACGCAGGTCAAGGAGCACCACCTGCAGCTCAAGCGCCGCCTCGACAGCATCAAGCGCATCCATCACGCGGGCGACGAGCTCGACGACCGCATCGCAGAGCTTCAGCAGCAACAGCAGACGCTCGAGCGTCAGCTCGCGGCGCTATGGCGCGAGGTCGCGGCGATCGACGAGATCATCGACGCGGAGGATGCGGTCCCGGCGGCGGCCAACGCCGCTTAGCCGCGCCGGCGAAGGTGCCGTGCCGCGTTGGTCGCGCCGTCCAGCTTCAGGCGGTCGACGTCTTCGCCGCCATCAACCCTTCGTACTTCAACAGCAGCACTTCGCGCGACTCCCCGCGATCGGGGTCGACCGGAATGCAATCGACCGGACACACCTCGCGGCACTGTGGCACGTCGAAGTGCCCGACGCATTCGGTGCACCGCGCAGGATCGATGACGTAGATTTCGACGCCTTGCGAGATCGCCTCGTTCGGGCACTCCGGCTCGCACACGTCGCAGTTGATGCATTCGTCGGTGATGATCAGCGCCATTCGGTCACGCGCGCTGGTCGCCGGCAACGCGTTCCTTCAGGCGCGCGTTGACCAGCGGATGGACGAACGACGACACGTCGCCGCCGAAGCGGGCCACCTCCCGAACGATCGTCGCCGACACGAACATGAACTCTTCCGAAGGCGTCAGGAACAGCGTTTCGACGTCCGGATCGAGCCGGCGGTTCATGCCGGCCATCTGGAACTCGTACTCGAAATCGGACACGGCGCGCAGGCCGCGCATGACCGCCCGGCCATTCTGCTCGCGGACGAAATCGAGCAGCAACGACGCGAAGCTCGTCACCTCGACGTTCTTGTGCGGCGCAAGCACCGCACGGGCCATGTCGACGCGCTCGTCGACGGTGAAGAACGGTCGCTTCGCCTCGCTGGCCGCGACACCGACGACGACGCGGCCGAAAAGGCGCGCGGCCCGGCGCACGAGATCCTCGTGGCCCCGCGTGAACGGGTCGAACGTCCCCGGGTAGATGACCTTGATCATCCGTTTGCCGCTTCAACTCCGCGCGACGGGCGCCATCAGATGGTAAACCACCCGCCCGGCGCGGCCGGCGCGCACGACCGAGAGCGCGGCGGGCGGCTCGAGCGGACGGCTCGCCTCCGCGTAGATGAAGCCGCCAACGGTGACCAGTTCCGCCGAGCGGGTCAACATCGCGTCCCAGACATCGACGACGTACGGCGGGTCCAGATAGATCACGTCAAAGCGACGCGACTCTCGCAAGAGAAAAGCGGTTGCGTCGGCGCGATGCGCTTCGAGCCGCGACATGCCGAGCAACGCGACGTTCTCCTGCAGCGCTCGCACCGCGTCCCCATCGGCGTCCACGGCAACGGCCAGCGACGCGCCGCGCGACAGGGATTCGAGCGACAGCGCGCCGCTTCCCGCAAAGAGCTCGAGCGTCGTGCGCCCGGAGAGATCCTGCCCGAGCCAGTTGAATAGCGTCTCCCGAACCCGGTCGGGCGTCGGGCGAAGGCCGTGCGTCGGGGGAAAGCGGATGACGCGGCCGCGACAGCGTCCGCCGATGATGCGAACCGTGTTTGCGCGTCTTGGCGGCAAGGGTGAAGACAATCGCTCGGAGGGGGCCGCGTAGAATTTCATCCAACGGCCCTCCGTTGTCCATCGCCATCGCGCGCAACCGGCGCGTCCCGATCCATGTTCGATCTGTTCAAGCGCAAACCCGCGCCGGCTGCGCCGCCGGCAAACGCTGTCAAGTCGGCCGACAAGACGCCCGTCGAGCCGCCCGAGGCGGCGGCCGACGATGCGCCGAAACGCTCGTGGGCGGAGCGTCTGAAGGCCGGCCTTTCCGCATCCCGCGAGAAGTGGACCGGCGCAGTTGCCGGCGTGCTGGGCAACCGCATGCTCGACGAGCAGGCGCTCGACGACCTCGAGGAAGCGTTGCTCAACGCGGACATCGGCATCGACGCGACGCGGCACCTGCTCGAAGACCTGAAGGAGCGCTATCGCACGTCAACACGTGCGGCGGACCCGCGCGCACTGTTGCGCGCCGCGCTGCTCGACCTGATCCGTCCGCTCGAGTCGCCCCTTTTGATCGACGGCGCGCGACCGTTCGTGATGATGATCGCCGGCGTCAACGGCGCCGGCAAGACGACGTCGATCGGCAAGCTCGCGAAGTGGCTGCAGCAGCAGCATCGCTCGGTGCTGCTGGCGGCGGGTGACACGTTCCGCGCGGCGGCGCGCGAGCAGCTCGCGATCTGGGGGGCGCGCAACGGCGTGGCGGTAATCGCTCAGCAGGGCGCGGACGCTGCCGCGGTGACCTTCGATGCGGTCGGAGCGGCGAAGGCGCGCGGCGTCGACGTCCTGCTGGCCGACACGGCCGGCCGCCTGCCGACGCAGCTCCACCTGATGGACGAGCTGCGCAAGGTCAAACGCGTCGTCGCGAAGGCGCAGGAGGGGGCGCCGCACGAGGTGCTGCTCGTGCTGGACGCGAACACCGGCCAGAACGCCGTCACGCAGGTCAAGGCGTTCGATGCGGCAATCGGCCTCACCGGCCTGATCGTCACCAAGCTCGACGGCTCGGCGAAGGGCGGCGTCGTCGCCGCGATCGCGAAGCAGCATCCGATTCCGATCCGGTTCATCGGCGTCGGCGAGTCCCTCGACGACTTGCGCCCGTTCGTTGCGAGCGAATTCGTCGACGCGTTGCTGCCGGCCGCCTGACGCTTCTCGTCGCGCGCGGTCGCCGCCGGTCGCCGCGGCGACTGCGTAAGCCGTTGATCGCTAACCGCTTGCCGCCGCCTCCGGGCTTAATCCGAGTGTTTTTGTCGGGAACTTCCGGGCAGGTTTAGCACTCATAAACCCCGAGTGCTAAACTTCTGGTCGCAGGCGTCGAGCACGTCAGTAAGGCGTCGCGACGATTGGCTTAGAGGAGCTTGTTCGATGACTGGTACCGCGCTTACGTTCCCCACCCCCGCATCGCTGGGCAGCCTGGACAACTACATCCAGGCAGTGAACCGCTTTCCGCTGCTGACGGCAGAGCAGGAAGTGGAGTTCGGCCGCCGGTTGAGGGCGAGCGACGACCTCGATGCGGCCCGGCAGCTCGTGCTTTCGCACCTCCGGCTCGTCGTCGCCGTCTCGCGCAACTACCTGGGCTACGGCCTGCCGCAGGCGGACCTGATCCAGGAAGGCAACGTCGGTCTGATGAAGGCGGTCCGCCGCTTCGACCCCGAGCGTGGTGTGCGTCTGGTTTCGTTCGCCCTGCATTGGATCAAGGCGGAGATCCACGAGTACATCCTGCGCAACTGGCGGCTGGTCAAGGTCGCCACGACGAAGGCGCAACGCAAGCTGTTCTTCAATCTCCGCAGCATGAAGCCGCACAGCCACGCGCTTTCGGGGAGCGAGGCGAGCGACATCGCCGCGGCGCTGAACGTCAAGCCCGAGGAAGTGCGCGAGATGGAGATGCGCCTCTCGGGCCAGGATGTCGCGCTCGATCCGACGCCTGGAGACGAGGACTCGCCCGCGTCGCCGATCGCCTGGCTTGCCGACGACGCCGAAACGCCGGCCGAGTCGTTCGAGCGCCGTCAGCTCGAAGCGCAGCGCAGCCGGGGGCTCAAGTCGGCGCTCGACAAGCTCGACGCCCGCAGCCGCCGCATCATCGAAGCGCGCTGGCTCCGCGAGCAGGAAGATGCCCCGGCGACGCTGCAGGAGCTGGCCGACGAGTACGGCGTGTCGGCCGAGCGGATCCGGCAGATCGAGAGCAAGGCGTTGAAGTCGATGCGGGGCGTCATGGAAGCGGCATAGGCCGCTTGCATTCGCCGGGTGCGCTGTTCACAACTGCACCTGCGTCCCCAGCTCCACCACCCTGTTCGTCGGCACGGAAAAGAAGTCCGACGATTTGACCGCATTCTTCGACATCGCAACGAAGAGCTTCTCCCGCCAAAGCGCCATCCCGGCAACGGCGGTCGCGATCAGCGTCTCGCGTGACAGGAAGAACGACGTCTCCATCATGTCGAACAAGAACCCTTCGCTCGTCGCGAGCTCGAGGAGCTCGGGCACGTTCGGGTCTTCCTTGAACCCGTAGAAGCCGGTCATCTTGTAGAACTGCGCGCCGAGCGGCTTCACCGCGTAGCGCTCCTCCTCGTCCAGGACGTAGGGGACGTCGAGCATCGAGATCGTCAGGAACACGACGCGCTCGTGCAGCACCTTGTTGTGCTTCAGGTTATGCAAGAGCGCCTGCGGCACTCGGTCGGGCGTCGAGGTCATGAAGATCGCCGTGCCCGGCACACGCCGCGGCGGCGACGCCTCGATGCTCGGGATGAAGGCGTCGAGCGGCATCGTTTCCTGGAACAGCCGGTCCATCAGGATGCCGCGGCCGCGTTTCCACGTCGTCAGCAACGTGAAGACGATCGCGCCGATGACGAGCGGGAACCAGCCTCCGTCGGGGATCTTCAGCGCGTTCGACGACAGGAATGAAATGTCGATCAGCGCGAGAGGCAGCATCAGCGCAACCGCGCCGGCCAGCGGCCACCGCCAGACGCGAATCATCACGAAGAAGATCAGCACCGTGTCGATCATCATCGCCATCGTGACCGCGATGCCGTACGCACCGGCGAGCGCGCTCGAGCTGCCGAAGCCGACGACGAGCGCCATCACGGCGACGAATAGCGTCCAATTCACGAACGGAACGTAGATCTGGCCGATCTCGCGTTCGTTCGTGTGCGTCATCTCGAGACGCGGCGCGTACCCCATCTGCACAGCCTGCCTCGCGAGCGAGAATGCGCCGGAGATCACCGCCTGCGAAGCAATGACGGTCGCAAACGTCGCAAGCACGACGAGAGGGACGAGAAACCACGTCGGCGCCAGTAGGTAGAACGGACTGCGGATCGCCTCCGGCTGCGCGAGCAGCAATGCGCCCTGACCGAAATAATTGAGAACCAGCGCGGGAAACACGAAGAAGACCCACGCGCGGCGGATCGGCGATGCGCCGAAGTGGCCCATGTCGGTGTAGAGCGCCTCGGTGCCGGTCACGGCGAGCACGACGGCGCCGAGCGATAGGAACGTCGCGAGCGGGTGATCGATCACGAACCGGAACGCGTAATCCGGCGACAGCGCGGCCAGCACCGACGGACGTTCGGCGATCTGCAGCGCGCCGAGCGTCGCGAGCGTGATGAACCACACGACCGTGACCGGCCCGAACAGTTTCGCCACCGTCGCCGTCCCGCGCTTCTGAATTGCGAAGAGCGCGACGAGGATCGCCAGCGTGATGGGAATGATGAAGTCGCGCAGCGCAGGCGTCGCGATCTCGATGCCCTCGACCGCCGAGAGGACCGAGATTGCAGGCGTGATCATCGCGTCGCCGAAGAACATCGCCGCACCGAAGATTCCGAGGCCGACGAGCCACCAGCGCAGCCGGTCGTTGCGGTCGAGCCCGCGCGCCATCAGCGCGGTGAGCGCGAGCTGTCCTCCTTCGCCGCGGTTGTCCGCGCGCATCACGAGCACGACGTACTTGAACGTGACGATGACGACCAGCGCCCAGAACACGAGCGACAATAGACCGTAGACGTTGTCGGGCGTGAGCGGCATGCCTTGTTTGCCCGTGAAGACCTGCCGCATCGTGTACAGCGGCGACGTGCCGATGTCGCCGAACACGATGCCGATCGCGCCCAAGATCAGCGGCGCCATCGGGCGCCGCCCGGCTGGCGTCATCGTCATGACCGCGCGCTCCTAGCGCGCGGTGGTGTCGTCGCCACGTCTGGAGAACCGGATGTTCAACTGCTTGAGCTTCCGGTACAGGTGAGTGCGCTCGAGTCCTGCCTTCTCGGCGACGCGGCTCATGTTGCTCTGCTCGCGACCGAGCAGCTGCTCGAAATAGATGCGCTCGAACGCTTCTCGCGCCTCGCGCAGCGGCAGATCGAAAAAGCGCGCCGTGATCTCGGGCGCGACGGGCTGGTCGGGTTGCGCGCTTTCGCCGAGCAGCCGCTTCACGTGCTCGGCCGTGATGTCGGCGCGAACCATCGCGAGGTTCGCGACGACGCTTGCGAGATGGTCGAGATTGCCCGGCCAGTGCGCACTGGTCAGCGCTGCGAGCGCCGGAGGCGGCAACGCGGCGAGCAGCGGCGCGGAAGGATCGCCGCGCGTCGCCTCGCGCCAGAACCGCTCGATCATCGGCGGGATGTCGTCGCGCCTCGCCCGCAGCGGGGGCAGCATCACGGCGCCCACCGCGAGCTGTGACAAGAGCTGCGCATCGAAGCGGCCTTCGGTCGCGAGATTGCCGAGCGGTTCCGCGCTCGTGCAGACCAGCGTCACGTCGTACTTCGCGAGCTTCGGAAGAAGGAACGCGAGGCCCTTCTGCTCGAACTTCGAGTAGCCGCCGATCTCGGCGCAGTAAAGCGTTCCTTCGCGAATCTCCTCGAGCAACGCCATCGGATTCGTCGACAACCGCGCGCCGTTCACCAACGGCAGGAACGACGTTCCGGAGGCGCCGATCGCGCGCGCCGCGGCATCGTGCCCGGTCCCGGGCTCTCCCAGGAGCAGCACCGGACGACGCGCAGCGAGCATCTGCTCGACCGCGCGCTCGGTTTCGCGCACCGACGCGCTCGTGCCCAGCGTTGCGAGCGAGATGCGCCGCGGCTCGCGCGCCGACGTGTTCTTGAGCGCGCGCGCGATCGTCGCAAGAAGCTTCGACAGTCCGATCGGCTTCTCGAGGAAATCGAACGCACCGATGCGCGTCGCCTCGACGGCGGTTTCGATCGTGCCGTGTCCGGACATCATGACGACCGGCATCGTCAGCTGTCCCGATGCGCCCCATTCGCGCAATAGCGTCACGCCGTCGGTGTCGGGCATCCAGATGTCGAGCAGGACGAGCGCTGGTTGCACACGTTGACGATACGAACGCGCCTGACCGGCGTTCTCCGCGAGGGCGACGCGATAGCCCTCGTCCTGCAGGATTTCGGACAAAAGTTCGCGAATGCCGACTTCGTCGTCGACGATCAGGATGTCCTGCGTCGCCGCGACGCTCATCGAGCCACCGCCGGAAACGAGATCGTCACGCGCGCGCCCTGCTCCAAGTTCTCGACGGCGACGCGCCCGCCGTGCTCGTCGACGATTTTCTTGACGATGGCAAGGCCCAGCCCTGTACCCTTGGATTTGGTGGTGACGTAGGGTTCGAAGGCACGGTCGATCACTTCGCCGGCAAAGCCTGCGCCCGCGTCCGCAACCGACAGCGACACGTCGTTGCCGACACGCTGCAACACGACTTCGTAGCGCGGATCGGCCTGGCCGACCTGCGCGTCGACGGCATTCTGCAGGAGATTGTGCAACACCTGGCGCAGCCGCGTCGGCTCGCCGTGGATGACGGCCGGCGCCTCGGGCAGCGTGACTGAAGTTTGAGGTCGCAGATTGTCGTACAGGGCGAGGACGTCCAGCAAGAGGGCCGACAAGTCGACCGGCTGCATCTGCCCCGGCCGCGGGGTGCGGGCGTAGATGGCGAAGTCGTCGACCATCTGCTTCATCGCCTGCACCTGAGTGACGATCGTCGACGTTCCGCGCTTCAGCGCCTCCGCGTCGCTGCCCTCGACCTTGCCGTCGAGCTTGACCGCAAGACGCTCCGCCGAAAGCTGGATCGGCGTCAGCGGATTCTTGATCTCGTGCGCAAGGCGCCGCGCGACCTCGGCCCACGCGGCATCGCGTTGCGCCTGCAGGAGCTCCGACACGTCGTCGAAGACGACGACATAGCCCGGCACCGGCGCGCCGGGCAGGCGCGTGCCGCGCATCAACAGGCTGCGCGTCAAGTTGCCGACCGACAACGCCGCTTCCTTCTGCCATGGTCCATCGCGACTGCTTCGGAATGCGGACGCGACGAGCTCAGCGAACGGCGCAAGCGAAGGCTGACGGCGCCCCCAATCGGCGAGCGGCATGCCGACCAGATCCGCGAGCGGTTGCTGAAGGATCACCGCCGCGCTCTTGTTCGCGCTGCGCAACCGATAGTTTTCGTCGAATGCGAGCACGCCGGCGGACAGATTGCCGAGAATGCTCTCGAGATACGCGCGCGTGGTTTCGATCGCGCGACGCGAATCCTCGTTACGCGCATGCGCTTCGGCAAGCTGCGCCGTCATCGCGTTGAACGATTGCGTGAGCACGCCGAGCTCGTCCTTCGACACGACCGGCTGACGTCGCGTGAAATCGCCCTCGGCAACGGCGCGCGTGCCTTCGGCCAAAAGACCGAGCGGCTCGCTGAAGCGCTCCGAGAGCACGACCGCGAGCCCCAGCGAACTGCCGAGTGCGAGCAGAAGCGTCAGCGTCAATGTGAGTCCGTAAAGACGCTTCAGCGCATCGCGCGAGAAAACGATCTCCTGGTAATCGCGCCAGCCGGCCTGCACCTTCTCGACTTCCTCTGCGAGACCCCGCGGCACCGGTTCGATGACCTGCAGAAGGCGCAGCGGCTCGAGCCGATCGCTGCTGTTGACGGGCACGACGACGCGCAGGAGCAGCGTGTCGCCGCGTTGCGCGACTTCTGCGGTCGGCTGCTGCAGTCGCGCCCGGCGCAGCGCCTGCGCCGTCGGCGGTTCCGGGGCCGCAGCCGAAGAGCCGACGCCGGCAATCGCGAGCACCGCGCCGCTCGTCGAATAGAGTGCCGCTTCGTTCGCGCCGGTCTGCTCGGCGGCGCGCGACAATGCAACCGCAGCGGGCATCGTCGATTCGGCGATCGCTTCGCCGATGCGCCGCGCCTTGTCGCTTGCATCCTTCAAGAGCGAATCGAGCGCCACGCGTCCGACGTTCAAGCCCCCTTCGAGCGCGCGATCGACGCGCACATCGAACCAGCTCTCGATCGATCGCGCCATGAAGTTCACCGACACCGCATAGACCAGCACACCGGGCAGCACGGCGACCATGGCGAACAGGAGCACGAGCCGCACCGCGAGTCGCGAACCGAATACGCCACGCTTCAATCCGCGCCGCAGGCGCCACAGCTGCCACAGCACGATGCCGATGAGCACGGTGACGAGCACGCCGTTCAAGACGAGCAGGTTGTCGTAGCTCTGCGCGAAGAGTCCGGTGTTCGCGCTCGCTGTCGCAAGGAGGAACAGGGCGATCGCGGCGAGGCTTGCCGAGGCGAGCAGCACCCAGCGCATGCTGCGAGACGACAGCAGGCTGCTCATGGCGTCAACGGGATGCGTCGCGTCTCGGATGCGAGCTTCCACTCCGACGAAGCGAGCGCGTTCAGCTGGAACGGCTTCGGCAGCTGGTTCGCATCGAGCCGCAGGCGGACGACGACGTCGTAGCGCGACCCGCGGTCGAGCTCGGCGACGCGGGCGATCGTGCGCGCGTTGACGCGGCCGATGAAGCGCTCGACTTCCTGCAGCGAGTCGAAGTTCTGCGCGAGAAGTCCGCTCGCCACACGATACTGGCGCGTCAATGGCTGGAAGGAGACGCGGTACTGCGTCGTGTGCGATGCGACCCTTCCGTCGAACCACCACCGGCGCGGCCGCAGAACCTCCGCTTCGAGCACGAAGTAGAGCGGCACGCCACGCTGCAGTGCTTCCTCGAGCGTCGCATTGAGCGACAGGTCGAAGTCGGTCGACAGCAGCACCTCGCCATCTTCGACGCGCACGTCCGCGTGGTTGAGCGGAATCAGGTCGGCCAGCGCGCACGACGGCGTCGCGACGAGCGCCGCGACGGCGATTACCAGGCGACGGCGCCGGACATCAGGCACAGGTCGGGTCCGCCGCGTTCTTTAGCGCTGGTGACGAAGTCATGTGCGGATGACGGCGCCGTTTTGGCGCCGACAAGCCGAGCGCCAACGTCGGCTGCGTCGCTCAACGGCCGCCCGCGGCGTGCTTGCGGACGAGCGCGTAGAAGAAGCCATCCTGATTGTGGCCCGTCGCTTCCGTCGATGGCAAGAGTTGACCGCCCGAATGCGCGATCGCATCGGGCCAGTTGAGGGTTTCGCGCAACGCGCCGGGTGTCGCCTCGACGAAAGCGTCGACGACGGCAGCGTTCTCCTCTCGGAAGATCGAGCAAGTCGCGTAGAGCAGCAGGCCGCCCGGCGCCAACGTCGGCCAGAGCGAGCGCAGGATCTCGCGCTGTAGCGCCGCGAATGCGGCAACATCGCGCTTGCGCCGCAGCCACTTTGCGTCGGGGTGCCGGCGCACGACGCCGGACGCGGTGCACGGGACGTCCGCAAGGATGCGGTCGAACGGCGCCCCGTCCCACCACGTCGCCGTGTTGCGCGCATCGCCTTCGCGGATCACGAGATCGTCGCCATCGAGGCGCAGGCGTGTCACGTTTTCGCGGACACGCGCAAGGCGCGCGCTATCCGTGTCGATCGCGGTGAGCCGGATCGATCGCGATTCCAGCAGATGCGTCGTCTTGCCGCCGGGGGCTGCGCAGGCGTCGAGCACGCACATGCCGTCTTCGACTCGCAGCAGCGGCGCCGCCAGCTGCGCCCCGAGGTCCTGCACCGAGAAAGCGCCTTCATCGAAGCGCGGCAGCTCGTGCACCGGTCGCGGCGGATCCACGACGACGCCTGACGCGCCCTCGATCCGTGCAGCAATGCCGGCGTCTTCGAAACCTGCGACAACGGATTCACGCGTCGCCTGCCGCGCGTTGACGCGAAGGGAAAGCGGCGGACGCATGTTGCCGGCACGGAGCATCGTTTCCCAGTGTTGCGGCCAGTCGCTGCGCACGCGCGATATCCACCAGCGCGGATGCGACCACCGAGCGACCGGCTCGCGCTCAACCGCTTCGAGAAGCGCCACTCTCTCGCGGAGGAACCGGCGCAGGATCGCGTTGACGAACCCTTTTGCGTCCGCGCGCGCGACTTCGTCGACCGCCTCGACCGCCTGGTCGACGACCGCGAAATGTGGCACGTTGCCGTGCTCGAGCTGATACAGCGCGACGAGAACGAGCGCCTGCAGCGCGTCGCCCGCAATCGAACGCGTCGCCAGCGCACGCGAAACGGCCGAGAGCGTCCCGTAGTGCCGGAGCGTCCCGTACGCGAGCTCCACGATCAGCGATCGCGCGGGTCCGGCGTCGTCGGCACCGGCATCGCGCAGCGCCATCGACAGCGACTGCCCGCCGAGCACACGCGCGACGGTCTGCGCAGCGGCGACCTGCGATTGCCTCACGAGCGAGTCGGGCCGAAGGCCCGGCCCGGCTCGACCGACCGGCCGGCAGCAAATGCGTCCGCGCTCATGCGCCGGCCGCCGGCGGGTTGCACTTCGATGAGCCGAAGCGCGCCGCGACCACAACCGACGACGATCCCTTCCCGGTCGATCGAAACGACCCGGCCGGGCCTCGGCGCGACGCTCGGCGAAACCGGCTCCGCGCGTCGAACCTTCAGCATCACGTCACCGAACGACGTCTGCATGCCGGGCGTGGGCTCGAGCGCGCGAATTCGCCGGTCGAGCGCGACGGCGTCGAGTGACCAGTCGATCACCGTCTCTTCGCGCGCGATCTTTGCGGCATAGGTGACCCCTTCGGTCGGTTGCGGCGTCGCGCGCAGCACGCCTTCGCGTTCGAGCTTGTCGAGCGTTTGCACGATCGCAGCGGACCCGACAGCCGCGAGCTTGTCGTGCAACGAGCTGCCGGTCTCCCGTGCATCGATCGCGACGGTTGTCGTGTCGACGATCGGCCCCGTGTCGAGCCCAGCGTCCATCTGCATGATCGTGATGCCGGTCGTCTTGTCGCCGGCTTCGATCGCCCGCTCGATCGGCGCGGCGCCGCGCCAACGCGGCAGCAGCGACGCATGGATGTTGAGACATCCGTGCCGCGGCCAGGCCAGGACGTTCCGCGGCAGGATCAGCCCGTAGGCGGCAACCACGAGGACATCCGCCTCCCCGATCAACGCGGTGTCGACGCCGGCTAGCGAAACCGGCGTTTGCACGCGCAGCCCGGCCACGGCCGCTTCGATAGCCACCGGCGAGGGCAGCAACTGAAGGCCTCGGCCTTTCGGCTTATCGGGGCGCGTGAGGACGAGCGGTATGCTGAAGCCGCGGTCGAGAATCGCTCGGAGGGCCCGGACCGCGAACGGCGGCGTGCCGGCGAAGGCGACGCGCATGGGTGTCGTCTAGTGAGCGCTTACACTCGATGCTGCGCCGCGTCAGCTTGCCAGCCGCTGCTTTTTCTTCAGTCTGCTGTTGAGCCTGGCGCGCTTCAAAGGCGAAAGATGATCGACGAAGACCCGACCGACCAGATGATCCATCTCGTGCTGCACGCAAACCGCGAGCAACCCGTCGGCCGCGAGCTCGAACGGTTCGCCGTGCTCGTTCTGAGCGCGCACGCGTATCCGCTCCGCCCGCGTGACCTTATCGTAGTACCCGGGGACCGACAGGCAGCCCTCCTCGGTTTCCGCTTCCCCTTCCGCTTCGACGATTTCGGGGTTGATGAAGACCTTGAGGTCGTCGCGGGCCTCGGACACGTCGAGGACGATGACGCGTTTGTGGACGTCAACCTGCGTTGCCGCGAGGCCGATGCCCGGTGCGGCGTACATCGTCTCGGCCATGTCCCGAACGAGCCGCACGACGTCCGGCCCAAAGGTTGCAACCGGCGAGGCCACGCGCTTGAGTCGCGGGTCGGGGTATTCGAGGATCGTCAGGAGCATGCGACTTGCCAGATGCACGTCAAAACTGCAGAATCCGTTCTAAGCTCCGTATTTTGTGGCGATTTAGGACAACGGCAACCCCGCGCAGCTTTGGACGACGGTTCGAACCGAGGCAAGCCCGATCGATACTTCGAGAGGTCTTATGCGTCAAAAGTTTAGCACGGCCCTGACGACGATTTCGGTCGTCGCGGCGCTCGCCGCCGGCGTCGGTGTCCCGGCATCGGCGCAGGATGCGGTGGTTTCGCCGAACGCGCCGCAGAGTTACACGGTGCAGCGCGGCGACACGCTGTGGGGTATCAGCGGAAAGTTCCTCCGCGAGCCATGGCGCTGGCCGGAAGTCTGGCGAATGAACCGTGACGAGATTCGGAACCCGCACCGAATCTACCCGGGGGACGTCGTCCGCCTCGACTACGCCGACGGCCGGCCACGCCTTTCGATCGCGCAGCGCGGCGCGGTCGGCGCGTCGGGGCAGAGGGAGACGCTGCGCATCTCCCCCACGCCACGCTCCACGCTGCTCGATCGCGAGGCGATACCGACGATTCCGCCGGGCGACATCGAGCCGTTCCTGTCCCGGCCGCTGGTGACGGGCCCCGACGGGTTGAAGGACTCGGCGGAGATCGTCGCCGGTCGTGACCGCGATCGGGTCGTGCGCGGCGAAGGTGACCGCGTCTACGTCGTGGGAATCGATCCGAAGGCCGGCGGGCTGTGGCACGTCTACCGGTCGGTCGGTCCGATCCGCTCGCACAACCTGAGGGAGCAGCTCGGCTTCGAGTACAAGTATCTCGGCGCCGCGCGCGTCGAGCGCTACGCCGACGTGTCGACGCTTCTGATCGAGAACGCCACCGAGGAAATCCAGATCGGCGATCGGCTCGTGCCGGCGCCGCGCGAAGTCATCGTCAACTATGCACCGCACGCGCCGACGCGCGACGTCGAAGGCCGGATCATCTCGACGGTCACCGACACCGCCGAGATGGGGCGCGGCTCGATCGTCACGATCGACAAAGGGGCGCAGGACGGCATTGATGTCGGCACGGTGCTCGCCGTCTATCGCGGCGTTTCACCGATCCCCGATCCGCGTCCGAACAACGACACGCCGGTGATCGTGCGCTTCTTCGAGCAGACGACGTTCTATCGCAAGGACAAGTTCCTTGACGTACCGCAGGAGCGTACCGGACTCATGATCGTGTTCCGCACGTTCGATCGCGTTGCCTACGCCATCCTGCTCAACACGACCGATCCGATCCAGATCGGAGACTTCGTCCGCAAGCCCTAAGTCCTCGGGCGTAAGCGCAAGCCCGCGCCTTCACCGGGCACCGCAATGCCGCTCGATTCGCGCGCAACGGCCTGGGCGCGGTTCGCGCTGGTTTCCGTTCCGCAGCCGGTCGCCGTCGCGCTGCTGCAACGGTTCGGCTCGGCCGAAGGCATTTTCGCCGCAACGCATGCGCAGTTGACGCAGGCCGTGCCACCGCCGCTTGCCGCACGCATCCTCGCGCACCCAGACGCGGGCGTCTTCGAGCGCACGCGGGCGTGGCTCGATCATCCCGATCATCATCTGCTCGCGTGGGACGACGACGACTATCCGCACGCTTTGCTCGAGCTGGGTGATGCGCCGCCGGTTCTTTTCTATCGCGGCCGACGCGATGCGCTCAACACGCCGGCGATCGCGATCGTCGGAAGCCGCCACGCGACCCCGCAAGGCGTCGACAACGCGCGCATGTTCGCGCGCGCGCTGTCGCAGGCCGGGCTTGCGATCGTCTCGGGACTGGCGCTCGGCATCGACGCGGCGGCGCATCGGGGCGCACTCGATGCAGGCGCACCGACGATCGCGTGCGTCGGCACCGGTCCCGACCGCATCTATCCGGCGAGCAACGACGCGCTGGCCGACGAGATCGTCGCAACCGGCGGTCTGGTTTCCGAGTTCCTGCCCGGCACGCCGCCGCTTCGGCAAAATTTCCCGCGGCGCAATCGTCTGATCAGCGGGCTTGCGCGCGGCGTCCTCGTCGTTGAAGCGACGCTGCAATCGGGCTCGCTGATCACCGCGCGGCTAGCCGGCGAACAGGGTCGCGACGTTTTCGCGATCCCCGGCTCGATCCATTCGCCGTTCTCGAAGGGCTGCCACAAGCTCATTCGCGAAGGGGCGAAGCTCGTCGAAACGGCGCAGGACGTACTGGACGAGCTTGCGATTCCCGGCGTTGCGCTGTCGATCGACAATGGCGTCGCACGCGAGCGGGGCGCGACCGCGTATCCGGCGATCATCGCCGCGCTCGGCGGCGATCCGTGCGACGTCGACACGTTGATCGCGCGCACGCAGCTTTCCGCGGCATCGCTTTCGGCCGCGCTCGTCGAGCTCGAGCTCGACGGCCACGTCGCCGCGCTGCCCGGCGGTCGATGGCAGAAAGTCGCGTAATCGGCGATTGTTGCTTTGCCGATCGGCGCTCCGGTACCATCGCCCGCTCGTTTTACGCCGTCCCCTTGCACCGCCACGTAATTCTTTCATGACGAAGACGCTCGTCATCGCCGAAAAGCCCTCGGTCGCCGCCGACATCGCGCGCGCGCTCGGCGGATTCACGCGCCACGGCGATTACTTCGAGAGCGACCGTTACATCGTGAGCTCGGCGATCGGGCATCTGCTCGAGATCGGCATGCCCGAGGACGAGGAAGTGAAGCGGGGCAAGTGGACGTTCGCGCAGCTTCCGGCGATTCCGACGCATTTCGCGCTGAAGCCGATCGCGAAAACCGAGGACCGGCTGAAAGTGCTCTTGAAGCTCATCAAGCGCAAGGACGTCGGCGAGATCGTCAATGCGTGCGACGCCGGACGCGAGGGTGAGCTGATCTTCCGCTACATCATGCAATACGCGAAGACGCCGAAGCCGGTTCGAAGGCTTTGGCTTCAGTCGATGACCGCGGCCGCGATCCGCGAGGGATTCGGTGGGCTGCGCAGCGACGACGCGATGCAGCCGCTCGCCGACGCCGCCACGTGTCGTTCCGAGTCGGACTGGCTCGTCGGCATCAACGGGACGCGCGCGATGACGGCGTTCAACTCGAAGGCCGGCGGGTTCCAGCTCACCACCGTCGGGCGCGTCCAGACGCCGACGCTCGCGATCCTCGTCGATCGCGAGTCGAAGATCCGATCGTTCGTGCCGCGCGACTATTTCGAGGTGCATGCGCGCTTCAAGGCGAAGGCCGGCGAGTACACCGGCAAGTGGTTCGACGAAGGCTTCAGGAAGCGCGACGACGACGCCGAGGCGCGCGCGGATCGGCTATGGGACATCGCGCGCGCGAACGAGATCGCCGCCGCATGCGCCGGCGGTCGCGGCACGGTCAGCGAGGAATCGAAGCCGTCGACGCAAGCTTCGCCGTTGCTGTACGACTTGACGAGCCTGCAACGCGAGGCGAACAGCCGCTTCGGCTTCTCCGCGCGCACGACGCTATCGCTTGCGCAGGCACTCTACGAGCGTCACAAGGCGTTGACCTATCCGCGCACCGATGCGCGGGCGTTGCCGGAGGATTATCCGCAGACCGTCAAGGCGACGATGGAAGTGCTGTCAGCGACGAACGCGTACGGGGGCTTCGCGCGCAAGGTGCTGAAGGAGCAATGGGTCCGTCCGAACAAACGCATCTTCGACAACAGCAAGATCTCCGATCACTTCGCGATCATTCCGACGCCGACGCCGCCGAAGCAGCTCAATGAAGCGGAGCAGAAACTCTACGACATGGTCGTCAGGCGCTTCCTCGCGATCTTCTTCCCGGCGGCCGAATACCTGACGACGACGCGGATCACGCGCGTCGCCAGAGAGCCGTTCCGCTCGGAGGGCAAGATCCTCGTTTCGCCGGGCTGGCTCGCTGTCTACGGCCGCGAAGTGCAGGGCGACGACGCGATGCTCGTCAAAGTCGAGCCGAACGAGCAGGTGACGGCCGAAAGCATCGACGTCGTGAAGCTCGTGACGCGTCCGCCCCCGCGTTTCAACGAGGGCACGCTGCTGTCCGCGATGGAGGGGGCGGGGAGGCTAATCGAGGACGACGAGCTGCGCGAGGCGATGCGCGAGAAGGGCCTCGGCACCCCGGCGACGCGCGCGCAGATCATCGAGGGACTGATCCTCGAGCGCTACGTGCACCGCGAAGGCAAGGAGCTGATCCCGACGGCCAAGGCCTTCTCGCTGATGACGCTGTTGCACGGTCTTGGCATCCCCGAGCTCTTTTCGCCGGAGCTCACCGCCGAGTGGGAGCACCAGCTCGCCAACATGGAGCACGGCCGCCTGAAGCGTCCCGAATTCATGCGCGGCATCGTCAAGATGACCAAGCGCATCGTTGCGCAGGCGAAGAATTACGAGAGCGACACGATCCCGGGCGACTTCGCGACGCTTTCGACGCCGTGCGCGAAGTGCGGCGGCGAGGTCCACGAGCGCTACAAGAAGTTCCAGTGCATCGCGTGTGATTTCGGATTCTGGAAGATCATGGGCGGACGCCAGCTCGTGCCTGCCGAAGCGGAGACGCTCTTGCGCGAGCGCGAAGTCGGGCCGCTCGACGGTTTCCGCAGCCGGCTTGGGCGCGCGTTCTCGGCGAAGCTCAAGCTGACCGACGGCAATGAAGTGCAGTTCGACTTCGGGCAGGGCGACGAAGACAGCGACGAAGCGCCCGATTTCAGCGGTCAGGCTTCGCTCGGGTCGTGCCCGAAGTGCCGCAGCTTCGTGTTCGAGATGCCCAACGCGTATGTGTGCGAGCGCGCCGTGGGCCCCGAACGAAGCTGCGACTTTCGGTCGGGACGCACGATTCTTTCGCGCACGATCGAGCGGCCGCAGATGGAGAAGCTGCTCGAAAGCGGCAGGACGGATCTGATGCAGTTCGTTTCCGCGCGCACGAAGCGGCCGTTCAACGCCTATCTCGTTCGTCAACCCGATGGCAAGGTCGGCTTCGAATTCGAGCCGCGCGGCGAAGGCGCGCGAACGCGGCCCCAGCGCGGCGCCGCGCCGTTACGCGTCGTCGGCAAGCATCCGGCGGACGGCGCACCGATCGAGCTTTTCGCCGGCCGCTATGGGCCTTACGTCAAGCATGCCGGCATCAATGCAACGGTGCCGGACCGCAACAAGCTCGAGACGCTCACGATGGAAGAGGCCCTCGCATTGCTCGTCGCCAAGGGTGGCAAGCCGGCGACGGCGGGAAAGCGACCGCCAGCCCGTGCGGCGAGCGTGCAGCCGACCGCCGCCGTGAAACGGGCGGTCAGCTCGACGACACGTTCGGGAAGCGTCAAGAAGACTTCCCGCTCGCAATCCAGGACAAGCACCGGCGAGGCTACGCGTTCGACGAAGCTGTCCGGTAAACGAACTCCCCAAGCGAAAGCGACGCGCAAGCTCACGAAGAAGAACCGCGGGTGATCGCCGTGCAGCGCTTTCTGATCGTTCTCGGCATCGTGCTCGTCGTCGTCGGCCTGGCGTGGCCGTGGCTGGGAAAGCTCGGGCTTGGCCGGCTTCCCGGCGATATCACGATCGAGCGCGAAAACTTCACGTTCAACTTTCCGCTGATGACGAGCATCGTCGTTTCGCTGGTGGTCTCGATCCTGTTCTGGATCTTCCGGAAGTAGGCATGGTCCGCCACGTCCGAACTTCGGCGACAACACCGTCGTGCGTAGTTGGGGTCGGTGTAAGTGATTCGTTGCCAGATCTTCCGCGTCATCCCGGCAGAGCGCGGATAACTTACACCGACCCTATTAGATCTTCAGCGCCCCGCCATAGCCGGTGAGCTCCAGGTAGCCGCGGCCAACGCGCTTGCCGTCGCGCGATAGCTCGACCGCCCCTTCCCAGTACAGCGTGCCTGTCGACACGCGCGAGTCGAGCTCCTGGTCGTCCATCAACGGCGTGATCGCAAAGTTGCCGCTCGGCGTGCGCACGTCCATCGCCACCGGATAGACGACGGATGTGCGCGGCGATTGCCACGTGCGACGGCGAACGAACCCCACTTCATCGCGCGCGAACGTCCGCACGCGGCCTTCGCGGTCGCGCGACGTGCCGCCCGCCCAGACCGTGCCGTCGCTCGCATCGCGCATGCGAAACGCCATCAGTGCGCCGCCGTCGTCGAGATTGATGCCGATCCAGTCCCAGCCGACGGCGCCCTTCGCCATGTACTCGCTCGACCACTCGTGATCGAGCCACGCATTGCCGCTCACGTCGATCGCGTGCTTGCCGACCGTGACGTTGCCGCTCACGCGCAGATGCGGCCGGCTGTAGTAGTGGCTGGCCTGCGCGGGCTCCGGGCCTTTGCGCGAGAATCCCTGCTCGCCTTGCAGCAACAGCGGCTGCGTTGCGGCGAACTCGAGCGCGAAAATGAATTCGCGTGCGGTAAGTCGCACGACGTAGCGATCGCCTCCGTCGAGCGCGAGCGACCAGTCGTCGATCCAGACCCGCGTCGTCTCCTCGGCGGTGCCGGCAAGATCGAAGGCCGCGCGCGCGACACGCTGGTCATGGCGCAATCGACCGAGCGCCGGGTCGGCGATGGCCGCGTGCGCGAAGATCAGCTGCCGTGCCGCGAAGCGGCTCGCAACGTCCTCGGCAATGCCGGGACGATGCCGGAAGAACGTGACCTGCACGCCGAGATCTCGTCCATCACGCGTGCGGACCCAGCCGGTGACGTACCACCATTCGGTGCGCTGCGCCGGATGCGCACCATGATCCCGCGGGAACACGAGTTGCGTTTCGCGGCGCACGACGGCGTAGTCGGCCGCGCGCACCGGCAGCGCAAGTCCGAGCGGCAACGCAAGAAACCCGCGCCGCTTCACCAGTCGTCCTTGACCGCGCGCACGACATCGTCAGCCATCGCGCCGCGCCCACTGACGATCGCCGTCAGCGTCGCCAGCCCGACGACAGCAACGCCGAAAAGCGTCAGATCGCGCGCCGGCACGAACATTTCCATGCCCCAGTTGAACGACTGGCGATTGACGACGTAGATCAGGATCAGACTGATTACTGCGCCGAGCGCCATGCCGACGATGACGCCCAAACTGCTCGTGACCAACCCTTCGGTCGCGAGCATCGCGCCGACCTGCCGCCGTGTCATGCCGAGATGGCGCAGCACGCCGAACTCCCGGCGCCGCGCGAGCACCAGCGCCCCGAATGCCGACGAGAGGCCGACGAGCCCGATCGCAACGCCGGCGAATTCGAGCGCATAGGTGACGGCAAACGTGCGGTCGAATGCGGAGAGCGACAACGCGCGGATCTCGCCGGACGACGCGAGCTCGATGCGTTCACCGCCCGGGATCGACGCGCGGACCGCATCGCGAACCGCGCGATCGTCGGTTCCGGGTGCAGGCCAGATCGCTGCCGTCGTCGCCGAGCGATCATCGGTCAATGCAATGTAGTCCGCGAGGTCGATCTGCACGGCGCCTTGCGGCCGCCCGTAGTCGCGATAGACACCCGCCACATAGAACGCGGCGTCGCGGCCGGCAATCGGAAGCCGTGTCACCGTGCCCGGCTTCACGCGATAGAGATCGACCATGGCTTCATTGACCCATGCAGCAGGCGGTGCGTTCGGCGACCGTGGGCGCGCGATTTCGACGAGGGGCAAGCGTTTCTCCGCGTCCGCTTCGCGGAGCGGCCTCGCGAGCAGCACGACGCGCGGTCGGCTCGCATCGAGCGTCAACTGCTCTTCGCGCAAAAACTCGACGCGTGCCACGCCGGATGCGCCTGCGATCGCGCGTTGGTCGACTGCGGAGAAGCCCGCTTCGGCCGCCGGCACGCGCGCATACAGCGGCGCGGGCAGCACGCGCGTGAGCCAGTCGTCGAGCGAGTGGCGAAACGACGCGACCATGATCGTCATCGAAACCATCAGGCTCACGCTTGCGACGATCGATGCGAGGCTGACCGAGGCTTGGCCCGATGCCGCCTTGAGTTGCGCGGTGGCGAGCGCGACCGGCGCGTGCCGTGACGTCGGCAGCCACGCGAGCACGTTGGCCGCAAAGACCGGCATCAATAGCAGCGCGCCGATCAACAACGCCGCGATGGCGATGTAGCCGGCGACGGGAACGCCATCGAGCGGCGGCAGCAGGATCAGCATGCCGCCAACGATGATCACGGCGATGCCCAGGAACGGGGAGCGGAACGGCGCGAACGAGGTCTCGGGATCGCCGGCTTTCAGTGCCTGCGCGGGCGCGGCGCGCGCGGCTGCACGCGCCGGAACGACGCTCCCGATGACCGCGGTCGCGACGCCAAGCAGAAAGAATCCGAGAAGCGCGAGCGCATCGGCGTCGATGCTCGGCGCAATGCCGCGAAAAAAGCCCGATCCGAGATCGCCGCCAACCACGTTCACGGCAACCCAGGCCATCGCGTAACCGCCGAAGAGGCCGAGCAACCCGCCAGCCCCACCGATCAACGCACCTTCGAGCGCGCACAGCAACGTGAGGCGGCTCCGCGTGACGCCCAACGTTCGCAATAACGCAAGCTGCGATCGGCGCCGGATGATCGAAAGCGCCTGCGTCGAGAAGACGAGCAGCCCGCCGGTGAACAACGCGACGAGCGCGAGCACGTTCAGGTTGATGCGATAGGAGCGCGAGATCCGCTCGGTCGCGCGCAGCGTCGCTTCGGGTCGATCGATCGCGACGCCGGGCGGCAGCGAGTGGGCGAGCCGCTCGCGCGTTGCCGCGACGTTCACGCCCGGAACGAGTCGCAAGTCCACGCGCGTGACCTGGCCGACCTTGCCGAGCGCAACCTGCGCGCCGGCGATGTCGATGACGGCGAGTCGCTCCTGCGTTCCCCCGGCGATGCCTCCCGCCACGCGCACTCGGAGATCGCGCAAACCGGTCAACAACGTGATTGTGTCGCCATCCTTCGCGCCGAGCCAGGTGCGCGCAGCAGCCGACAGGAACACCGCATCCGGACGCAGCGTGTCCAGCCGATCGCTCGCGTCACCGACGAGCGCGGGCTGGACGGCCGCGGCGCGAAACGCGTCGATGCCAACGAGGCGCAGCGGCTCCGCCTTTCCGGCCACGCCAACGTGCGCCTCGACCGCGGGGCTCGCCACCGCAACGTCCGCGTCGCGCGCAAGCCTTACGAACACCGCCTCATCGAAGCCGCTGCGCGGTCCGCGTACTGTCAGGTCCGCTTCGCCCGAGAGCGTGCGCACGCCCTGCGTCAACTCGTCGACCGCCGACGCGTTGACGAGTTGCACCGCCAGGCCGAGCGCGACGCCGAACGCGATTGCGGCGATCGCCACGATCGTGCGCGCGCGATTCTGCGCGAACGAGCCGGCGATGACGGCGCGAAGATCGGAAATCATGTCACGAGACAGCGACGGCGCGAAGCCCCGCGGCCGTCAGCACCAACGCGCGATCGGCGGCCCGCGCCGCAGCGTTGGAGTGCGTCACGACGAGCGCCGCTGCGGCGTTGTCCTTCAGCTGATCGCGCAGCACCGCAAGCACGTCCGCTGCGGTTTCCGGATCGAGGTTGCCGGTCGGTTCGTCGGCGAGCACGAGCCGCGGTCGATGCGCGAGCGCACGGGCGATCGCGACGCGCTGCAATTCGCCCCCCGAGAGCTCGCGTGGTGTGCTCGAGCCGCGGCCTTCAAGGCCGACCCGATCGAGCATCTCTGCCACGCGCACCTGCGTCTCCTCACGACGCACGTTCAAAAGCGACAGCGGCAATGCAATGTTCTCGGCGACGCTAAGATACGGCAGCACGTGAAACGCCTGGAACACGAAGCCCATGCGGCTGCGGCGCAGGCGCGTCAGCGCGTCGTCGTCGAGTGTCGCGAGGTCGATGCCGTCGATCGTGATCGATCCCGCGTCCGGCCGGTCGAGGCCGGCGATCAGGTTCAGCAGCGTCGACTTGCCGACACCCGACTCGCCCATGATGGCGACGAACTCGCCTTGGGCGAGATCGAGGTCGACGTGGGCGAGTACGACCCGCTCGCGCGGACCGGCATAGCGCTTGGCGAGCGAGCGAACCGAGAGCATCGGTCGAAGCGTAATCGGCCGGCCATTTACCGGCAAGGCAACGGTCGCCTGTCAGCGCACGTCGCGTGCGAACCGGAACACGCCGGGCAGCTTCGACGCGAGCGCGGGCCCGGCGGGCGCTTCCCTTACGTAATGATCGAAAAACGCGATCGCATAATCGACGATCGACGCGCGTTCGTAGAACCCGAAATCGGTCCAGGTCATGTGTGCCGCGGTTGCAAATTCGACGAGATACTTTGGCGCCGGCGTTTGCGCGTAGCCCGACGTGTGTAGCGGCAGCGTGAACACCGGATCGAGCGTGCCCGCGTGGTACATCACCGGCGCGGCGATCTTGCGGAGCCCTTCGTTGCGCTGGAACGGCAACGCGTACGGGGTAAGCGCGAGGATCGCGCGCACGCCGTCGAGCCTCCACGACGGCCACGCGCCGCCAAGCCCCAGCACCGTGTAGCCGCCGAGCGAATGACCGACCAGCGCGAGCCGGTCGATATCAACACGCCCGGCGAATCTGCGGTCGGTCGAAAGCGCCTTAACGACGGCACGCACGTCGTCGGCACGGTCGCGAAAATCGCCGTCGCTCCACATCAGCGAAGGTTTCGATCCGTTCCGCGAAAGCGCCGGCAGCGATAGCGTGCAGTTCGAATCGGCGTGGCGTGGCGTGGCGCGATGACGAGATAGCCGGCGCGCGCAAGCGCCTGCGTCAGGTAGCGCGATTGCGTCGGGCACATGTGCATCGCGTGCGAGAACACGACGACGGGCCGGCGAACGTCGCTTTCCTGCGCCGACCAGACGACGGCGTCGACGCCGCCGATCGTGAGCTTCTCCTCGGTTGCCGCGTTGGCCGGCGCAACGGCAGCGCATGCGGCGAAAACGGCGGCGGCGACGCCGGTGCGCAAGGCGC
>DATLNR010000106.1:0-11434 GCA_035536655.1 Casimicrobiaceae bacterium | reverse complement strand
TGCAGGTGGAGACGCTATATACGCAGGAGCAGTACGACATCGTGCTGATATGACCTCGTGCCGGTCCTTCCGATTGGCTCGTCGATGGTCAAGAGCGATACTCGGCACACTGCCGTCAGTTTCGTTTTTCGGGGCTTGCGTTTTTCCTGCCGGGCCGCGTAAGCGCACCGTTCGGGAGCACGAATACAGTAGTGGGGTTCCTGCTTGCGATTCATGGCGATCAATCCGGGGCATAGTTCAGCCGCTTGACTTACCCCCAAGGACGAGGGGCAAGTGCCGTTCGGCGGCAGTTTTCTGAACGCATTAGGCGCGATCAAGCTCCGGTGCTGACCGAGTGATCGAATGAACCGGCGCGCGAACGTATTTGCCCTGGTCGTGCTAGGAGGTACGGCAGTGGCGTGGCCGTTTGCGGGGCGAGCGCAACAGCGGTTGCCTGTGATTGGATACTTGGACAGTTCCAGCTTGCCCGTGTGGTTCGACGCATTTCAAGACGGATTGGACAACCTGGGTTACGTGCAGGGTCGAACAGTTGCGATCGAATCGCGAGCTGCGGCCGGTCAAGCCAGTCGATTGCGCGACCTTGCCGCCGAGCTCGTCCGCCTGCAGCCGAAAGTCATTGTCGCCTCCGGGTCAGCCGCTGCGGCCGCGGCAAAGCGTGCCACGGCGACGATTCCGATTGTCTTCACCTTCGCAACCGACCCAATCGCACTTGGGCTCGTCACGAGCCTCGCACGTCCAGGCGGCAACGTTACGGGACAATCGAACCAAGCCCCAGGCCTCGTCGGCAAGAGGCTTCAGGTCCTCGCGGAGGTGTTGCCCGGCGTCTCGCATTTCGGGGTTGTGTGGAGTCCCTCCTCCTCCCACGTCGACTTTCGCGAAATGCAGGCAGCCGCCGTCACATTGCGCCTAGCGCTCGATTCCTTCGAAGTCAGGCAGCCCGATGATGTTGATGCCGTGTTCAAGAAAGCAGCAGACCGAACAGGCGGCGTTGCCGTGCTAAGCGGTCCGCTCATCTTCACCCACCGCGACGCTGTCGTGGCTGCTGCGGCCCGCCACAAGGTGCCGGCGATCTACTACGATGAAGAATATTCGGAGTCTGGAGGCTTGGTGTCCTATGGCCCGAGCCTTCGCGGACTGCATCGCAGCGCCGCGATTCTCGTCGACAAGATACTGAAAGGTGCCAAACCTGGCGACCTGCCGGTCGAGCAGCCAACCAGGTTCGAGCTAGTCGTGAACCGTAAGGCGGCCAACGCACTGGGACTGACCCTCCCGGAGTCAGTCGTCCGGCGCGCCGACCGCGTGATCGAATGACAGTTTTTTGGGTTGGACCACCGACGCGTGACATCGCCCTTCTCGCATATGTGCCCCCACACAGCGGTTTGCAGAACGACGCGCCGTTTATGACGCCCGCCTGAAACCGGACGTTCGCTGGCGAACCTAACTAGCAAACGATCTCGTCTTAGGTTGCGGATACTGAACCAAGGCATGGCACTGCCGTGAACGCAAACCACGGCTGGCTGGCATGGATCACCAGCCGCCTGCGCCAGCTATTCCGCCGCGCCCCCGCCCCCGGCCGCTGGATCGAAGGCGGCGTTTTCACGTTCGCAGGCTTCGTCGGTGTGCATCCGCTCGCGTGGCCGAAGCGGAGCTATCGGCTTTATCTGCCGCAGGGTTTTCGCAAACGCGATCGCAAGGCGCTCATCGTTTTCCTTCACGGTTGCAAACAAACGTCGGCGGAGTTCGCGCAAGGCACGCGCGTCACCGCCTTCGCCGACGCGAATAGTGCCCTCGTGCTGATGCCGCAGCAAAGCGAGAGCGCGAACCGCTATGGCTGCTGGAACTGGTTCGATCGCCGCACGGTGAACGGCTACGGCGAAGCGGCGATCGTGGCGAAGATGATCGAAAAAATCGCCAAGCGCTTCAGCGTCGAGCGCGAAAGCGTCGCGGCTGGCGGTATTTCGGCGGGCGGTTCGCTGGCCGCGATCCTCGGCCTTCGTTATCCCGACTTGATCGGCAACGTCTTCGTGCACTCGGGCGTCGCGTGCGGCGCCAGCGCTTCGCCGTACGCGGCGTTGAGCGTCATGCAACGCGGTCCGGACACCGATGTCGCGCGCATCGGTATCGTCGCGCGGCGCTCCGCCGAGGCCGAGGTCCGCCTCCTCGCCATCCATGGGGCGATGGACGACGTCGTGGCGCCGCGACATGCGCTTGCGCTCGCGAAGCAATATCTCGCGTTCAACGGCATCGAGGTACCGTCGGGCGGTCCCTCGACATTGCCGAACGCCGATGTCGACACGAGCGATGCAAGCACGCTGCCGCATACGACGCGCACGCGCGAATGGCGTCGCGGCGACGTCGCGTTGGTGCGGCTCGTCGAGGTCGAATGGCTCGCGCACGCGTGGAGCGGCGGCGATCCGGCGCTGCCGTTCAACAACGGCGCCCCGCCCGATGCGATGCGCCTCGTCGGCGACTGGCTCGCAACGTCGCGGTAACATGCGCGAGATCAGAGTTCGCGGAGGCAGCGATGTCGATCACCGGCATGAATCACTTCAACATCCTCACCGACGACGTCGAAGGCACCGTCGATTTCTATCGCGACATCGTGGGCCTGAGCGTGGGTCCGCGCCCGGACCTGGGATTCCCCGGCGCATGGCTGTACGCGGGCGGCAAGCCGATCCTGCACGTTTCCGGCGGTCGCAAGAAGGCGGACTTGAAGCCGGGCGTGATCGACCACATGGCGTTCTCGGCGACGGGACTCGCCGAGGCGCTGCAACGGCTCGATCACCGCGGCATCCACTATGCGCATCGGCGGCAGGCCGGCGCCGGCACGTGGCAGGTGTTCTTCTTCGATCCGAACGGCGCACGCGTCGAGCTCGATTTCGACCCTTCCGAACCGGATCCGGAGAAGCACCGCCAGGGCGACGCTTCCGTCCTTCCTTCATGACCGATGCGGCACTCGCGCAGATCGACCACCTGATCTTCGGAGCGTCGACGCTCGCGCAGGGCATCGAGTATTTCGCGGAGCTCACCGGCGTCGCGCCGCAGCCGGGCGGCAAGCATGCCGGCATGGCGACGCATAATGCGCTGGTGAAACTCGGCGAGCGTGTCTATCTCGAGATCATCGCGATCGACCCGCAGGGCGAGAAACCGTTGCGCAAGCGCTGGTTCGATCTCGACGACGGCAATCTGATGGCCGATCTCGTCGAACGCCCGCAGCTCATCCATTGGGTCGCACGCACGCGCGATGTCGAGTTCGCGTCGAGCCGCGCGGGTTACGAGACCGGACCGGTCCTGCCTTTCTCGCGCGGCCCGTATCGCTGGCGCATCACGGTGCCGGACGATGGTCGGCGACCCGGGCGCGGCGTGCTTCCGACGCTGATGCAGTGGGACGTGCCGCAGCATCCGGCCGATGCGTTGCCGTCATCGGGAGTCTCGATCGCGCAGTTCGCCGCGTCGCACCCGGAACCTGCGATCGTGCGCCGGTCGCTACAGCATCTCGGAGTCGCGGACGAGATTCATGTGACGTTCGATCGCAATGCGCGGCTGGCGGCGATGCTGCGAACGCCGCGCGGACTCGTGGCGATCTAGGGAATCTCTAGCTGTCATTCGACGCGGATATTGGCCTTCTTCGCCACGCGGTCCCATTTGCGGATCTCCTCCGCCAGGAACTGCGCGAACTCGGCCGGACCTGACGCAACGACGGTTGCACCTTGCGCCGCGAGCTTCTCCTGCACATCGGGCGAGCGCAGCGCCTTCGCGAGATCGGCGTGAATGCGGTTGGCAAGCGCCGGCGACATGCCGCCCGGCGCCATCACGCCGCCCCATGACGCTGAATCGTAGCCCGCGACACCGGCTTCCGCCATCGTCGGCACGTCGGGCAACGCGGCCACGCGGGTCTTCGTCCCGACGGCGAGCGCGCGAAGCTTGCCCGCCTTGATCTGCGGCAACGCGGCCGGCACCGTCGGCATGCTCATCGCGACCTGGCCGGACATCGTGTCGGTCATCGCCTGCGCATCGCCCTTGTACGGAACGGCGGTGAACTGGACGCCGGTCGTCATGGCGACCAATTCGACGCCGAGATGATTCGCCGAGCCGTTGCCGCCGGTGCCGTAGTTCAGCTTGCCGGGATTCGCGCGCGCGTAGTCGATCACATCCTTCAATGTCTTCGCTTCGAGCGCGGGCGATGCAACGAGCACCTGCGGCACGAGCGTCGTGAACGTGATCGGCGTGAAGTCCTTGACCGGATCGTAAGGCAGCTTCGCGTAGACCGCGGGGTTGATCGCGTTCGGTCCGAGGTTCGCGAACAGCAGCACGTAGCCGTCGGCGGGCTGCTTCGCGACATGCTCGAGCGCGACGATCCCGTTCGCGCCGGGTCGGTTGTCGACGACGACCTGCTGCCCCCAGAATTCCGCAAGCTTGGCGCCGAGAAGCCTTGCCGTGATGTCGGAAGCGCCACCCGGCGGGTAGGGAACGACGATGCGAACGGGTTTTGAAGGCCATGCATCCTGCGCCATGCCGAACGGCGCGAGCCCCATCGCCAACATGCCGACGAACAGCATCGAGAATTTGCGCAGCAATGTCACGATCGCCTCCTTGTCATCGTCGCAACGCGACCTGCCGCTAGTTTGACGATACGCGCCGTGGATCGCAAATTCGACTTCGTCGTCATCGGTGCGGGGACCGCGGGCTGCGTGCTCGCCGCGCGGTTGTCCGAAGGTGACCTTCGCGTGCTGTTGCTGGAAGCGGGAGGGGAAGCTCGCAGCGTATGGACACGGATCCCCGCCGGCTACGCGAAGCTCTTGTCGAGCGCACGTTACAACTGGCTCTACCGCACCGAGCCCGAATCCGCGCTGGGCAATCGCGTGCTCGACGTTCCGGCGGGCCGCGCGATCGGTGGAACCGGCGTGATCAACGGGATGATCTACGTGCGCGGCCAAGCGGCCGACTACGACGACTGGGCCGCCGCAGGCAACGACGGCTGGTCGTACGCCGACGTGCTGCCGTGGTTCAAGCGCTCGGAAGCGAACACGCGCGGCGCCGATGCGTTCCACGGTGTCGACGGACCGATGATCGTGACCGATCCGACGCCCGATGCGTTGTCGCGCGCGTTCGTCGAAGCCGGTGCCGAAGCCGGCTGGCGACGCAACACCGACTTCAACGGCGCGGATCAGGAAGGCGTCGGCTTCTACCAGCTCAACCTTCGCAACGGCTCGCGCGAGAGCACGGCGCGTGCCTTCCTGCACGAAGCGCGCGAACGCAAAAATCTGACGATCGTCACCGGTGCGCACATCGACCGCATCATCATCGATCGTCGAACCGCGGTCGGCGTGGAATACGTGCGAGATGGCCGCGTCGAACGCGTGGATGCGGCCGAGATCGTGCTTGCTGCGGGTGCGTTCGGTTCCCCGCAGGTCCTGATGCGCTCCGGAATAGGAAGCGCCGGACGGTTGCGTGCGCTGGGGATTGCAGTCGTCGCCGATCTACCGGGCGTCGGCGGCAATCTGCAAAACCATTTCCGCGCCAGCATCGTCGTGCGGTGCAGGCCCGGTTACTCGCTCAACGAAGCGATGCGGTCGTTCGCCGGGCGAATGCGGCTCGGTGCCCAGTATCTGCTGTTTCGCCGCGGCGCGCTCGCGACCGGCACATCGGCGGGCGGGTTCCTTCGATCGTCGCCAACCCTCGACCGCCCGAACGTGCAGATGACGTGCTGGAATTACAGCGTTGCGAAGCGCGATGCGCGTGGACTTTCGCTTCACGCGTTCCCCGCCTTCACCATCAATGCGGTCATCTTGAAGCCGAAGAGCCGTGGATCGATCTCGCTGCGAAACCGCGACCCGGCGGCGCCACCGGTGATCCGCTATCGCCATCTCGCCGAATCGAGCGATACGGCGACGCTGGTTGCGGCGCTTCGCCAGGTGCGGATCATCGCCGCGCAACGGACGCTTGCGCATCTTTCAACGAACGAAACTGCACCAGGACCGGCATGCGCCGGCGATGGCGACCTGGCCGCCTATGCACGAGCGAACGGCAGTTCGGTCTATCACCCGGTCGGCACCTGCCGCATGGGCAACGATCCGCTCGCCGTCGTCGATGCGCGGCTTCGCGTCCACGGCATCGAACGGCTTCGCGTCGCCGATGCGTCGATCATGCCGACGATCGTGGCCGGCAACACGAATGCGCCGACGGTCATGATCGCGGAACGAGCCTCGGCATGGATACTCGGTCTATCCTGATGTCGCGTCGATTGCTTGCGTTCCTGCCTTGCGTCCTTGCAACCATGTTCGCCGCGCTGCTGCTCGCGAGCTGCGGCGACCACGGAGGAATTGCAACACGAAATCCACCGGTAGCCGACCCGTCCGCGCTGCCGCCGGCCCCGCGGCTCGCGCTCGTTCTGTCGTCGGGAGGCCCACGCGGTTTTGCGCACATCGGCGTGTTGAAGGTGCTTGCCGACGCGGGTGTCACGCCGGACCTGATCGTCGGCACGTCGTCGGGTGCATTCGTCGGCGTTCTATATGCCGCCGATCCGCGACCGGACGTTCTCGAAGCGAAGGCGCTCGCGCTCGATGGTGCCGACGTCTTCGATTACGACGTGTTCCGGCGCCGGATCTCCGGCGCTGCGTTGCAATCCTGGGTCAATGCGGCCATCGGCCATGCACCGCTCGACCGGTTGCGCGTCCCGGTGGCGGTCATCGCGTTCCGCCAGGACACTGGCGTCCCGGTAGCGTTTACACGCGGGGATGCCGGCGCCGCCGTTCGCGCGTCCAGCGCTTCGCCCGGAAGCTTCGCGCCGGTGAGGATTTCCGGTGTGACCTATGTCGACGGCGACCTCGGCGCGCCGCTTCCGGTCGCGATCGCGCGGGCACTCGGAGCGCAACGCGTCGTCGCCGTGGATGTCGCGCAGAACGTCTCGCGCGCACCCGCGCCTCCGAATTCGCCGGCTTCGTGGACGTTCGAGGCGATCGAACGCCGTGCGCGGATCGAGCGTGAAAGCAGTGGTGCCGATCTCCTCATCGAGCCGCCGCTTCCGTACGTCACCGGCTTTTCGGCAGCGTACCGCCGCATGGCTATCGCGACTGGCGAGGACGCTGCGCGTGCGGTGCTGCCGCAACTACGCGCGCTGAGTGCAAAGCCGTGACGCGCCGTTTCCTCAGGCCACTTCGAACCAACCCGCCGCACCCATGCCGCCGCCGATGCACATCGTCACGACGACGTTTTTCGCGCCACGCCGCCGTCCTTCGAGCAGTGCATGCCCCACGAGGCGTGAACCCGACACGCCGTACGGATGGCCGACGGCGATCGCGCCGCCATCGACGTTCAGTCGATCGTCCGGAATCCCGAGCGCGTCGCGCGAGTAGATGACCTGCACGGCGAAAGCTTCGTTCATTTCCCACAGGTCGATGTCGTCGATCGACTTCGCCGTGCGGCGCAGGAGCTTGTTCACGGCGAATACCGGCCCGATCCCCATCTCTTCCGGCTCGCATCCTGCAACGGCGAATGCGCGGAAGATGCCAAGCGGCTCGAGGGCGCGCCGCGCCGCCTCCCCTTCGCTCATCACGACGCATGCCGAGGCGCCATCGGAAAACTGGCTCGCGTTGCCGGCCGCGACCGTGCCGCCGGGAAGCGCCGGCTTGATCCTCGCAACGCCTTCGAGCGTCGTATCGGCGCGAATGCCCTCGTCCGCATCGATCGTCGTCTCGCGCGTGAAGATGCGTCCCGACTCCTTGTCGGCCACGCCCATCGTGACTGTCATCGGCACGATCTCGTCGGCGAAGCGACCGGCCTCGCGCGCGGCCGCCGCGCGTTGCTGGCTCCGTACGCCATACGCATCCTGCCGCTCGCGCGAGATGCCATAGCGCTTCGCGACGTTCTCGGCAGTCTCGAGCATCGTCCAGTAGATGCCCGGCTTGTGCTCGGCAAGCCAGTGCTCGCGCGCCATGTGCGTGTTCACCTCGTTCTGCACGCACGAGATCGACTCGACGCCGCCGGCGACGATGACGTCGGCTTCACCGGCGACGATACGCTGCGCAGCGAGCACGATCGTCTGCAATCCCGACGAACAGAATCGGTTGACCGTCATGCCCGGCACGCTTACCGGGCAGCCGGCACGCAGCGCGATCTGACGCGCGATGTTCCATCCGGTCGCACCCTCGGGAAACGCGCAGCCGATGATGACGTCGTCGATCTCCTGCGGCGCGAGCTCCGCGCGCTTCATCGCCTGCGCGACGACGTGCCCGCCAAGCGTCGCGCCGTGCGTCATGTTGAACGCGCCGCGCCAGCTCTTCGCGAGGCCGGTGCGCGCGGTCGAAACGATCACTGCGTGGGTTGAGTTGCTCATCCGTTGAACGTCCGGTTCTCGGCCGCGAGGTTGGCGAGCAGCGGCGCCGGTTGCCAGAACTGCGGATCGACGCGCGCGATCGCGGCGAGCTCCCCCATTCGCCGCACCACGTTGAACAATCCGATCGTGTCCGCGTAGAACATCGGACCGCCACGCTGCCGCGGAAATCCGTAGCCGGTCAGGTAGACGAGGTCGATATCCGAGGCCCGTTGCGCGATGCCCTCTTCGAGCACGCGCGCGCCTTCGTTCACCAGCGCGAGGATGCAGCGATCTACGATCTCGTCACTTGCGATCCTGCGCGGCTCGACGCCGATCTTCGCGCGATACGTCTCGATCATGCGGTCGACATCCGCGTCGGGCAGCGCATCCTTGCGTCCCTTCTCGTAGCGATACCAGCCGGCGAGCGTCTTCTGTCCGAAACGCCCCGCCTCGCACAATCGATCGGCGATGCGCGAATAGATGACATCCGGATGCTCGACATAGCGGCGCTGGCGAATGCGCCAGCCGACATCGTTGCCGACCAGGTCCGCCGTGCGAAACGGCCCCATCGCCATGCCGAAGCGCTCGAGCGCCGCATCGACCTGCGCCGGGGACGCGCCGTCCTCGACGAGGAGCATCGCCTGGCGAAGATACGGCTCGATGATCCGGTTGCCGATGAAGCCGTCGCAGACGCGTGCCACGACAGGCGTCTTGCCGATGCGCTTCGCGAGCTGCATCGCGGTGACGAGCACGTCGGCCGACGTCCTGTCCCCGCGTACGATCTCGACGAGCTTCATCACGTGGGCCGGGCTGAAGAAGTGCAGGCCGACGACATCCTGCGGCCGCTGCGTCCCGGACGCGAGGCGGTCGACGTCGAGCGCCGAGGTGTTCGTTGCGAGGATCGCGCCGCTCTTCGCCGTTGCGTCGAGGCGCGCAAAGACGTCGCGCTTGATGTCCATGTCTTCGAAGACGGCCTCGACGACGAGATCCGCAAGCGCCAAGTCTTCGTAGCGCAGCGTCGGCGATAACGCACTGCGCGTTCGCGCGGCCGCTTCCCGGTCGACCTTCCCGCGCTTGACGCCCCCCTCGATCATCGCTTCGATGGCCGCGACACCGTTGGCGAGCGCGTCCGCGTCGCGCTCGAGGAGCACGACGGGCAATCCGGCGGTGAGGAATGCGACGGCGATGCCTGCACCCATCGTCCCGGCGCCGATGACCGCAACCTTCGCGATTGGACGAGGCCGCGTTCCTTCCGGCACGTCGTCGATGCGCGCAGCCGCCCGTTCGGCGAAGAAGACATGCCGCAGCGCGCGCGATTCGCTCGTCTGCTGCAACTCGTTGAAAAGCTGCCGCTCGTAACGCAGCCCTTCGTCGAACGGCCTCGAGACGGCCGCCTCGACGGCGTCGATGCATTTCGCCGGCGCGGGCAGGCCTTTCGCGACCGTGGCGACGGTGTTGCGTGCGAACTGGAAATACGCTTGGGCCTCGGGATAGTCGATCGCAATGTCGCGAAGGAGGCGTTTCGGTCGCTTCGTCGCGACGACATCGCCCGCGAGTTGCATCGCCGCATCGAGGACGTCACGGTCGACGACGTCGTCGAGCAGCGCCGTGTCGCGCAGCCTGGTCGCCGCGACCGTCGTGCCGCTCACAATCATGTTGAGGGCGTTCTCGACGCCGATCGCGCGCGGCAGCCGTTGCGTTCCGCCGGCACCGGGAACGATGCCGAGCTTCACTTCGGGCAACGCGAGCGACGCCGACGCATCGGCCACGCGATAGTGACATCCCATCGCGAGCTCGAGCCCGCCGCCCATCGCCGTGCCGTTGATGGCAGCGACGACCGGCTTGGCGCTCGATTCGATCGCGGCAATCAGCGTCCGCAGCGTCGGCTCCGCCATCGCCTTCGGCGTGCCGAATTCCCGCACGTCGGCGCCGGCCGAGAACAGCTTGCCGACGCCGGTCAGGACGATTGCGTCGACGCGATCGTCGTCGTTGGCATCGTCGATCGCCACGAGCGTCGCCTGACGCAACGCATGCGCGAGGCCGTTGACGGGCGGATTGTCGAGACGGACGAGCGCGACGCCGCCGCGAATTTCATAAGATGCGCTGCTCGAGGTCACGGGGCGGAGGCTTCTACAATGGCCGGTCGGCGGCCCGGAATACCAATCTACTCCTTCACCCTACCCGACGCTGTGATCCGCGATCGCGAAACCCTCGACATCCTGGTTGCCAGCGTGCGTCGCTTCGTGCGCGAGCGGCTGATCCCGAACGAGCATCGCGTCGCCGACGACGACGCGATTCCCGAGGACATCGTCGACGAGATGCGCGAGCTCGGCCTTTTCGGCCTGTCGCTTCCGGAAGCGTACGGCGGGCTCGGCCTGACGATGGAGGAAGAAGTCTCGGTTGCATTCGAGCTTGCGCGCACGTCCCCCGCGTTCCGCTCGCTCATCGGCACGAACAACGGCATCGGCGGTCAAGGTATCGTCATCGATGGAACCGAAGCGCAGAAACAACGCTGGCTGCCGAAGCTCGCGAGCGGCGAGATCGTCGGCTCGTTCGCGCTGACCGAGCCGGGATCGGGCTCGGATGCGGCATCGCTCTCGACGACGGCGAAGCGCGACGGCGATTCGTACGTGCTGAACGGGACCAAGCGCTACATCACCAACGCGCCGGAAGCGGGCATCTTCACCGTCATGGCGCGCACCGATCCCGCGAACAAGGGCGCTTCCGGCATCTCGGCATTCATCGTCGAGCGCGGGACGCCGGGGCTTTCGCTCGGGGCGAACGACCGCAAGATGGGCCAGCGCGGCGCGCACACCTGTGACGTGATCTTCGACGACTGCCGGATTCCCGCGGACAACCTGATCGGGGGACGCGAAGGCGTCGGATTCAAGACGGCGATGAAGGTGCTCGACAAGGGCCGTCTGCACATCGCAGCGGTGTGCGTCGGCGCTGCGGAGCGCATGCTCGACGATGCGCTGCGCTACGCGATCGAGCGAAAGCAGTTCGGCAAGCCGATTGCGGAGTTCCAGCTGGTGCAGGCAATGCTTGCGGACAGCCGCGCCGAAGCCTATGCCGCGCGTGCGATGGTTGTCGACGCGGCGCGCCGGCGCGCCGCCGGCG
>DATLNR010000105.1:0-10270 GCA_035536655.1 Casimicrobiaceae bacterium | reverse complement strand
GCTCGTGGAGCGGGCGCAACGTGGCGACAAGCGCGCGTTCGAGCTGCTGGTCACGAAGTACCAGCGCAAGCTGGGGCGGCTCCTGTCACGGATGGTGCGTGACCCGGCCGAAGTCGAGGACGTGACGCAGGAGGCCTTCATCAAGGCCTATCGCGCGCTTCCGAGCTTTCGGGGCGACAGTGCGTTCTACACGTGGCTGTATCGCATCGCGATCAACACGGCGAAGAACTATCTGGTCGCGCTCGGCCGGCGCGCGCCGACGACGACGGAGTTCGATCACGAGGATGCGGAGAATTTCGAGGAAGCCGAGGCACTGCGCGATTCATCGACGCCGGAAGGCGAGCTGCACGGCAAGCAGATCGCTGAAACGGTGAACCGAGCGATGGAAGCGTTGCCAGACGATCTGAGGACCGCGATCACGCTGCGCGAGATCGAGGGTTTGAGCTACGAGGAAATAGCCACGTTGATGAACTGCCCGATCGGCACCGTGCGGTCGCGGATCTTCCGCGCGCGCGAGGCGATCGCCGTCGAGCTGCGGCCGCTGCTGGGTACCGACGAAAGCCGGAGATGGTGATGAACGAGCAACTTTCCCGCCTGATGGACGGCGACCTTCCCGACGCGGACATCGAGCGCGTCGTTCGCGGCTGCGGCACGCCGGACGCCATCGTCTCCTGGACGTGCTATCACCTCATCGGCGACACGCTGCGCGGCGACGCATCGGCGACGGTCGTCGTGCGCCGCGCGACGCGTGAGCGACTCGTCCAGGCGCTTGCGAGCGAGCCCACGGTGCTCGCGCCGAAGCCGCGGCGCTACGAGCCGGTCGTGACGTGGGGATGGGCGGCGGCCGCAACCGTCGCGGCGATCGCCGTCGTTGGCTGGACCGCGGTTTCGTTGACCGACTCGCCGGGCACCGTCGTTGCGAAGGCGCGCGAGGCGCGCGCATTGACGGCGGCCCAGGTGCGCCCGCAAGCGCTGCCGCCGGACTATGTGCTCGTGCACCAGGAGTATTCTCCGGCCACCGCGATCCAGGGCGTCCGGCCCTACCTGCGCGCCGTCTCGGCGCCCTGACACGACGCTCGACCTCCGAACGATCTCCCGACATCGCGTGCAACGCTTTTCGTTGTCCCGGTCGCTCGTCCTGGTCCCGCGCAGGGCGCCTTTCGCTCCGCTTGCCGCGGTCGTCTCTTTCCTGGCCGCGCTTGCCTACGGACCGGTCTTGCGTGCCGAAGACGCGACGGCGTGGCTCTCCCGCGCCGCGCAGGCCGCGAAGTCGCTGAATTACGTCGGCACGATCGTGTTCCAGTATGCGGGGCGCGTCGAAACATCACGATTGATCCATGTCAACGACAACGGCACCGAGCTCGAGAAGCTCGTCAACCTCGACGGTCCGGCGCGCGAGGTGATCCGCAGCCACGGCGAAGTGCGCTGTTACTACCCGGACGCGAAGATCGTGCGCATCGAGCCGCGCACGTTCCGCAACGTCTTTCCGTCGATCTCGCGCGAGCAGCAGCAGGCGCTCGAGAAGTTCTACGAGTTTCGCAAGGCCGAGGCCGCCCGTGTGGCCGGTCTCGACACGCAGGCGTACGTCCTCGAGCCGCGCGACGGCTTGCGCTACGGCCACAAGTTCTGGGCAGACAAGGAGACGGGCTTGTTGCTCAAGGCGCGTCTCGTCAACGAGAAGGGCGACATCGTCGAGCAGTTCGCGTTCTCGGAGATCACGATCAACGCGCGCATCGATCGCGACGCGGTGAAGCCGTCGTGGGGTCCGACGCCGCCCGACTGGCAGGTCCGGCAGGGGACGCCCGGCGATGCGGTTCCGCACGACACCGGCTGGGTCGTCACGCGGTTGCCGCCCGGGTTCCACAAGACGATGGAAGGGTTCCGGACGCTGCGCGGCAAGCGCGAGGCGGTCGCGCATCTGGTCTTCTCCGACGGCCTCGTCGCCGTCAGCGTGTTCGTCGAGCCGCTGCATTCGGCGCCGGGCCATGTGGCGGGCGTGTTGCGACAGGGTGCGCTCAACGTGTTTGCGCTGAAGCTCGACGATCATCTGATCACGGTGCTTGGCGAGGTGCCGATCGTGACCGTTCGTCAGATTGCCCAATCGGTAACAAAACAAAAACCTGCTAACTGAAAACAAGAACCCACGAGCTGAAAACAAGAACCTACGAGCCGATTACTTCGCCCCCATCGCAACGCGCTGGGGGCGACTTTGTGTGAGGGGTTCACTCGTATACTTGTGGCAACAAGCGATTCCCAGGACAAGAAAGTCATGAGCCCAAGCACGCGCTCGCCGATCGTTATGATCGGTTTGTTGTTGGCTGCAACCCTCTTCACCGCGCCGGGTCTGATCGAGCACGCGCACGCGCAGGCGCGCTCGCAGATCCTGCCGGATTTCACCGAGCTCTACGAGAAGCAGGGGCCGGCGGTCGTGTCGATCGACGTCACACAGCGCGTGCGTCGCGGTCCGCGCGTGCCCGAGCTTTCCGAGGACGATCCGTTCTACGAGTTCTTCCGGCGCTTCGGTCAGAATCCGCGCGGGCCGCAGCGCGATTTCGACGCGCAAAGCGCAGGCTCGGGCTTCATCGTTTCGGCCGACGGCTACATCGTCACCAACACGCACGTCGTCGATTCCGCCGACGAAGTTCGCGTGCGGCTCACCGACCGTCGCGAGTTCATTGCAAAAGTCGTGGGGACGGACCGTCGCACCGACGTTGCCGTGTTGAAGATCGAGGCGACGAGCCTGCCGCGCGTGGTGATCGGCGATCCGGAGAAGCTCAAGGTCGGCGAATGGGTCGTCGCGATCGGCAAGCCGTTCGGCCTCGAGAACACGATGACCGCCGGCATCGTGAGCGCCAAGGGACGCGATCTGCCGCAGGAAAACCTCGTTCCGTTCATCCAGACCGACGTCGCGATCAATCCCGGAAATTCGGGCGGCCCATTGTTCAATCTGCGCGGCGAGGTCGTCGGCATCAACTCGTTGATCTTCTCGCGGTCGGGCACGTACATGGGGCTCGCGTTCGCGATTCCGATCGACGTCGCGATGAACACCGTCAACCAGATCCGCGAGAAGGGACGCGTCACGCGCGGCCGCATCGGCGTGCAGATCCAGGAAGTCACGCGGGAGACGGCGGACTCGTTCGGCCTGAAGACCGCAGTCGGTGCACTGGTCAACTCGGTCGAGAAGGGCGGACCGGCGGAGAAGGCGGGCGTCGAGCCGGGCGACATCATTCTGAAAGTCGACGGTCGCGACGTGACCAGCAGCAACGTGCTGCCGCGCATCGTCACGATGGTGGCGCCCGGAAAGAAGGTTGTCCTCACCGTGTGGCGCGGAGGCCAGTCTCGTGAAATCGGCGTCGTCGTCGCCGAGATGCCGGCCGAAACGACAGTGGCGTCGCGACGAAACGAGAAGCCCGCGCCGAAGGAGAAGGCCAAGCCGAACCGCATGGGCCTCGTGCTGGTCGACCTCAGCGCCGACCAGCGCAAGGAAGCCGACGTGAAGACCGGCGTGCTCGTCGAAGACGTTTCCGGTGGCGTGCGCGGCAACATCCAGCCGAACGACATCCTCCTCGCGATCATCAACAAGGGCGTGACGACGGACGCGAAGTCGGCGGCACAGGTGAACGAGCTTTTGGCGAAGCTCGAGAGGAATGCATCGGTGACGTTGCAGCTGAAGCGAGGGAATCAGACGTTCTTCTCGACGGTGCGGCTGCAAAACGGGGAGTAGAACAAGAACCTACGAGTGGATATCGCCCCCGAGGGCACGCCCCGGGGGCGAATCTGAGATGAGGCTGATGCTTCTCTCGCGCGCTTACTGTCATCTGTGCGACGAGATGGAGAAAGCGCTGCGGCCGATCATTGGTTCGGTCCCGCTCGACGTGATCGACGTCGATGCGCCCGAGCATGCGGCGCTCGAGGCGCGCTACGGTGACGCGGTGCCCGTACTGCTCGCTACCGGTGCCGGCGAAGCGCGCGAGCTCTGCCGCTACCGGCTCGACTTCGACGCAGTACTGTCCGTCATCGCCGCGGACGCCAAAATCCGCTAAAATTCAGCGGTTTGTGCGCGCCTTCCTGGTTTCGCGCACGGCGTGAGCCTTTTCGTGCAGCGAATCCGCAATTTCTCGATCATCGCCCACATCGACCACGGCAAGTCGACGCTCGCCGATCGCTTCATTCAGCGCTGCGGCGGCCTCGCCGACCGGGAGATGAGCGCGCAGGTGCTCGACTCGATGGAGCTCGAGCGCGAGAGGGGCATCACGATCAAGGCGCAAACGGCAGCGCTCGAGTACCAGGCTCGCGACGGGAACGTGTACCACCTGAACCTCATCGATACGCCCGGACACGTCGACTTCGCGTACGAGGTGTCGCGTTCACTCGCGGCGTGCGAAGGCGCATTGCTCGTCGTCGACGCCTCGCAAGGCGTCGAAGCGCAGACCGTCGCGAACTGCTACACGGCGACCGAGCAGGGCGTCGAGGTGGTGCCGGTGTTGAACAAGATCGACCTGCCGTCGGCGGAACCCGAGCGCGTGATCGAGGAGATCGAGGACATCGTCGGCATTCCGGCGCACGACGCGATCCGCGCCAGCGCCAAGACCGGCGAAGGCATCGACGACATCCTCGAAGCGGTGATCGCGCGCGTCGCACCGCCGAAGGGCGATCCCGGAGCGCCGTTGCAGGCGCTGGTCATCGACGCCTGGTTCGACAACTACGTCGGCGTTGTCATGCTCGTGCGTGTGGTCAACGGCACGTTGAAGCCGCGCGACAAGATCCGGCTGATCGCGACCGGCGCCGTGCACGGTTGCGAGCAGGTTGGCGTGTTCACGCCGAAATCCGTTGCGCGTGATTCACTTTCCGCGGGCGAGGTGGGATTCGTCATCGCCGGCATCAAGGAGCTGCGCGACGCGAAAGTCGGCGACACGATGACGCATGTGGTGCGCGGCGCGGATGCGCCGTTGCCCGGCTTCAAGGAAGTCAAGCCGCAGGTCTTCGCCGGACTCTATCCGGTCGAAGCGAATCAGTACGAGGCGCTGCGCGACGCGCTGACGAAGCTCAAGCTCAACGACGCGTCGTTGCATTACGAGCCCGAGGTGTCGCAGGCGCTGGGCTTCGGCTTTCGCTGCGGGTTCCTCGGCCTCTTGCACATGGACATCGTGCAGGAGCGACTCGAGCGCGAGTACGACATGCACCTGATCACCACGGCGCCGACGGTGATCTATCAACTGCTGCTGCGCGACGGCACCGTGACCGACATCGAGAATCCGTCGAAGCTTCCCGAGCTCTCACGCGTCGAGGAGATCCGCGAGCCGATCATCGCCGTCACGATCCTCGTGCCACAGGACTACGTCGGTCCGGTCCTCACGCTGTGCACCGACAAGCGCGGCGTGCAGAAGGAAATGCAGTATCGCGGCCGCCAGGTCGTGCTCGTCTACGAGCTGCCGCTGGCCGAGGTCGTCATGGACTTCTTCGATCGGCTGAAGAGCGTCTCCCGCGGCTACGCGTCGATGGATTACCAGTTCGTCGAGTTTCGCGCGGCCGATGTGGTCAAGCTCGACATCCTGATCAACGGCGAGCGTGTCGATGCGCTGTCGGTCATGGTGCATCGTTCGGTCGCGCAGTACCGCGGTCGCGAAGTCGCCTCGAAGATGCGCGGCCTGATCCCTCGACAGATGTTCGACGTCGCGATTCAGGCGGCGATCGGCGCACAGATCATCGCGCGCGAGTCGGTGAAGGCACTGCGCAAGGACGTGCTTGCCAAGTGCTACGGCGGCGACGTCACGCGCAAGCGGAAACTTCTCGAGAAACAGAAGGCGGGGAAGAAGCGAATGAAGGCGGTCGGCAGCGTGGAGATTCCGCAGGAGGCGTTTCTGGCGATCCTGCAGGTCGGGGAAAAGTGAGAGGCGGGGTGAGGGGCGTGGGGCGAGGGACGAGTGTGGCCACTCGCGTTGACGACGGCGTATCCGCTGGAAGAGCGCAAGGCGCAACTCGTCGCAATGCCCTTGCGTCGTTGAACGCGATTGCTAGGCTTCGGCTTCGATCGGACGTGGACGATCCCTCGCTCCCCGCCCCCCGTTCCTCGACCCGTTTCACATGAACTTCGCCCTCATCCTTTTCGTCCTCACGCTCGCGACCGGCGTCGTGTGGCTGGCGGACAAGCTGTTCTTCGCGCGGCGTCGCGCGCCCGATACGCCGGAGCCGTGGTGGATCGAATATCCGAAGAGCTTCTTCCCGGTCCTTCTGATCGTTTTCCTGTTGCGCAGCTTCCTGGCCGAGCCGTTTCGCATTCCATCGTCGTCGATGCGCCCCACGCTCGTCGTCGGCGATTACATTCTGGTGAACAAGTTCGGCTACGGCCTGCGATTGCCGATCATCGAGAAGAAGGTCGTGCCGATCGCCGATCCGCAGCGCGGCGACGTCGTCGTGTTCCGCTATCCGGTGAACGCATCGCAGGACTTCATCAAGCGCGTCGTCGCCGTGGGCGGCGATGTCGTCGAATATCGCGACAAGGAACTGACGGTCAACGGCAAGCCGCTGCCGCAGCGCGCGGCCGGCAGCTACAGCTATCTCGAGGGGCTGCGCTTCGAGACGACCGAGCGCCGTGTCGAGCAGGCGCACACCGAGGGCGGGCCGAACGAGTACGCGATCGCGGTGAATCCACAGGCCGCGTCGATCATGCTGGGGGGTGTGCGCGCTTTTCCGGGCCGCGAGAATTGCGACTACAATGAACGCGGCTTCAAATGCAAGGTTCCGCCGGGTCATTACTTCATGATGGGCGACAACCGGGACGCAAGCGACGACAGCCGCTATTGGGGGTTCGTTCCCGACGACCACATCCGCGGCCGCGCGTTCTTCATCTGGTTCAACTGGGATGACATCGCGAGCCTCGCTTTCGATCGCGTAGGCCGCGGGATCCGCTAGTGCGCGAATCACGGACTCGGGCAACTCAAGGGGAGAGCATGCGAAGGATGGCTCCGGGAAAGGCGCAATCGGGTCTCACGATCTTCGGCTTCGTGCTGCTGGCGGCGGTCGTGATCATTTTCGCGATGGTCGGGTTCCGCGTCATCCCGTCGTACGTTGAGTACTACTCGGTGAAGAAGTCGCTCGACGACACGATGCGCAGCGGCAACGTCGACCCCAACAACCTCGCGAGCTTTCGCGCCGAGCTCGCCCGTCGGCTGCAGACCAGCTACGTCGAGAACGTGAAGGCGGCCGACGCGATCGTCCAACGCGTCGGCAACCAGATCACGGCCGAGCTCGCCTGGGAACGGCGGCTGCACATGTTCGGCAATGCTTACATCCTGCTCGAGTTCGAGGCGACCTCGACGCGCTGAATTGCGACCGAAGGGACGATGACCGGCGAGTTGCACCACCGCCTCGGTTATCGTTTCCGTCGCGACGAGCTGCTGCAGCAGGCGCTGACGCATCGAAGCTTCGGCGCGCGGCACAACGAGCGACTCGAGTTCATCGGCGACGCCGTGCTGAACTGCATCGTCGCGCAGGCGCTCTACGACCGCTTTCCGGGCGTCGACGAAGGCGAGCTGTCGCGGATGCGCGCGAACCTGGTCAATCGCGACACGCTGACCGAGATCGCGCGCCGGCTCGAGCTCAATGGCGAGATCCGCATCGGCGAAGGCGAGCTGCGCAGCGGTGGGGCCAATCGCCCTTCGATTCTCGCGGATGCGCTCGAGGCGGTGTACGGGGCCGTGTTCCTGGACGGCGGCTTCGACGCGGCACGCGACGTGATCGACCGCACGTTCGACGCCGTGTTGCGCGAGGCCGATCCGGCGGTGCTCGGCAAGGATCCGAAGACGCGGCTGCAGGAATGGCTGCAGGCACGGCGCCATGCGGTCCCCGAGTATCGGGTCGTGGCGATCAGCGGCGAAGCGCACGCCCAGCTGTTCACCGCCGAGTGCGTGGTTGCCGCGCTCGGCATCGCGATGCAAGGCACGGGCAGCAGCCGTCGCGCAGCGGAGCAGGCAGCCGCAGCGACAGTCTATGCATCGGTGCTTGGCGAAGGCGCCGCGAGACTTTGATGGTCGCCGATCCGCCTCACCGCAGTGGCGCCGTCGCGATCGTCGGTCGCCCGAGCGTCGGCAAGTCGACGCTCATCAATCGACTCGTCCGTCAGAAGCTCTCGATCACGTCGAAGAAACCACAGACGACACGACATCGGATCAACGGCATCCTGACCGAGGACGCGCGACAGTTCGTCTTCGTCGACACGCCGGGATTTCAGACGCGGCAATCGTCGCTCTTGAACGAGCGCATGAACCGCCTCGTGCGGAGTGCGCTGGCCGACGTCGACGCGGTCGTGTGGGTCGTCGATGCGAGAAGGATCGTCGCCGCGGATCGCGATGCGCTGTCGTTGGTCCCCGCCGACGTGCCGACGATTGCCGCGCTGAACAAGGTCGACGCGCTCGCCGACAAGGCGTTGCTGTTGCCGCGCATCGACGAGGTCGCGAAGCTGCGCCACTTCGCCGCGATCGTGCCGATCTCGGCCGAGCGGGATCTGCAGATCGACCGATTAAAGGACGCGATCGCGGCTGTGCTGCCGGAGGCGCCCGCGATGTATCCGCACGACCAGATTACCGATCGCGACGAGCGCTTCATCGCCGCGGAGTTCGTGCGCGAGAAGATCTTTCGATCGATCGGCGACGAAGTGCCTTACTCGACCGCCGTGACGATCGACCGGTTCGAGGAAGTGGGGAGCCTGCGCCGCATCTTCGCCAGCGTGCTCGTCGACAAGCCGGGTCAGCGTGCGATCCTGCTCGGTCATCGCGGCGAGCGCATGAAGGCGATCGCGAGCGCCGCGCGCGTCGATCTCGAGCGCGCGCTCGGCGGAACCGTGCACCTCGAGGTGTGGGTGCGCGTGCGCAAGGGCTGGGCCGACGAGGCACGATCGCTCACACGATTGGGATATTGATGCCCGTGCGCGCGCTCCCCGATCGGCACGACAACGAGCCTGCGTACGTCCTGCACAGCTATCCGTACAAGGAGACGAGCCTGATCGTCGAGGCGTTCGTGCGCGCGTTCGGTCGCGTCGGACTGGTCGCGAAGGGCGCAAAGCGGCCGCGCTCGGAATCGCGAGGATTGCTGCAGGCGTTTCAGCCGATCGCGTTGTCGTGGGCCGGCTCGTCCGAGTTGAAAACGCTGATCAACGTCGAGTGGCGGGGCGGCGTGCCGCCCCCCGTTGGCCGCGCGCTGCTGTCGGCGTTCTACTTGAACGAGCTCGTGCTGAAGCTCCTTCCGCGCGAGGACGCGCATGCGTCGCTGTGGGATGCCTACGAGGCCGCGCTGGCGTCGCTCGCCGTCGAGTCGACGGCGCCCGCGCAAGCGGCGGTGTTGCGCCGCTTCGAAGTGCGGCTTCTCGCCGAGCTCGGCTATGCGCTGCCGCTCACGCACGAGCCCGGGGGTGCAGCGATCGAGTCGTCGGCACGCTACCATTACGCGTTCGATCACGGGCCGAAGCGCTATGCCGCCGAGCCGGGCGTGCGCTGGCCCGTCGTGCGCGGGTCGACGTTGCTGGCGCTTGCCAACGCGCACTATCCGGACGGTGAGACGGCCGCGGAGGCGAGGGGACTGATGCGCGATGTGCTCGACCACTATCTCGAGTCGCGCCGGATCGAGAGCCGGCGCATCGCGACCGATTTGCAAACGCTGATCGACGAGGAGCGCTGATCGAATGCTTCGTCTCGGCGTCACGCTGGCCGCCGCGCTCCTGCTGCTATCGCCGTCCGCGAACGCTCAACCGGGCAAGAAGGTCGCAAAGATCGGAATCGTTTCCGCGAGTGGCGTAACCGATCATTTCGACGCCTTTCGTCGCGGACTGTCCGAGCTGGGCTGGATCGACGGTCAGAATGTTCGCATCGAGTATCGCTATGCGGAGCATCAGCCGGAACGATTGCCGGGGCTCATTGCCGAGCTTATCGAAGCGAAGGTCGACGTGCTGCTGTGCGCGTCGACCGTCACCGTGCTGGCGGCGAAGCGCGTCACGACGACGGTTCCCGTTGTTTTCGCGAGCGTGTTCGACCCGGTCGCGTCAGGAATCGTCGGCAGCCTGTCACGGCCCGGCGGGAACATCACCGGCGCGACGATCGGCGTCGGCGGATCCGGCACCGCAGGCAAGTGGCTCGAGCTGGCAAAGGAACTGGTGCCCGGCGCGACGCGTGTCGCGGTGTTCCATAACTCGCGCAACCCGGCGAGCGCGCAATCCGTGCGCGAGATACAGAGCGCTGCGAAGCGTCTGGACACGCGGCTGGACATGCTCGATGTTGCA
>DATLNR010000104.1:0-18869 GCA_035536655.1 Casimicrobiaceae bacterium | reverse complement strand
CGCGAGCGGGGGCGGCTGCGGGTCGAGGGGGGTAGGTGGTGGTGGGGCCGCCGGTGCGGGCGGCAAATCGGCCCGAGCGACTGGCGGGGGAGCCGGCGCAGGTTTCGCGATCGGTGGCGGCGGGTAGATGGTGGTAGGTGGTGGTGGGACCACCGGTGCAGGCCGCAACTCGGCCCGAGCGACTGGCGGGGGAGCCGGCGCAGGCTTCGCCGTCGGCGGAATGGCGGTTGGTGGGGGGATCAGCGTTGTGATTGTTACCCCCGTGGCGTACACGCTATTGGCGTAATTGCCGCCGCACGTTTGATTGCGGTCGCCGGTGCACGGCACGTTGCAGTTGTTCGCAGCGCCATACTTGCCGTAGCGGTTGCCGCACAAGCAGCTTTCGCCGTATTGCACGCCGGCATAGGCAAAGCCCTTCGCCTGGCAGGTCGCGATGCAGCGCTGCGGCGTGTTTTGGGGGCTGCGCTGCAGATAGCCGTTCAGGTCATAGACGTCTGTGTCCTTGAAGCAGCCGATGAAGGAAGCCCCACCGCGTGGTTGCGCGATCTGAGTGCCAACCTCTCCGGGTTTGACCGCCGAATTCGCCGTGCCCTGCGCCAACGCGACGGCGGCAACGTACGAAGCAAGCAGCAGGCCGACCGCGAGCCTGCTGAGGCGGGTCATTCGACCAGTCACACCAAATCCTTCGCTGCGCAGACGCCGCGCCCGGTGCGGGCGACACGGAAGGCGCGCTCCGTCTCCGCGAGCCTGTCGGTCTGCCCGCGCAGCGTCACCGCCCCGTCAACGCCCACCTGTGCAGTGACACCGTCGATCCGCCCGCCGCTCAACGCGCGATTGATGTTGATCTTGAGTTCGGATGGCCCGATGGCGCGACCGATGCGAAGCGGTGCGCCCGAAGCTATCGTAGCTTCGAGCGGAACGCAGTCGGGGCTTTGCAGAACTTCTCCGTGGGGGGAGTTCGCCGTGCCGCACGTGGGACAGACCCGCGCGACGGTTTGCGCCGGCCGGGCCTCTTGCGATAGCGCGCTCCCGTCGACCTTCCAGAATCGGGTGGACGAGGCGTTACGGGTGCCGCAACGCGGGCAGTTCTGTTCCACGGCGCTCCCCCGAGCTACACGAACAGCGATGGCCAGACGCTCTCGCGCTCCTCTAAGCCGTAGAAAACATCATGCGCCCGGGGCGAGCGAGAGTCTAGCGGCGAGCGTTGATGCGCCGCGCGAATCCGCGCTTTCGCTGCTCGTGTGATTCCGGGTTCGGCTGCGGGTCGTGCCGAGTTTTGGGCAGCCGAAGCGGCGTCATGGCGATGATCGTTCCAATCAGGGCGTGAGTGCCGTTGCCACGGCACATGCGGCAGATGGATAAGCTGATCTGAACGATGCTCAGCAGTCGTTGATCTCGTTGATCGTAAAACAGGACTACGAAACGATCACCATCGAGACATTTGCAACGCCGCTAATGTCGGCAGCTCCACCTTCTACGCTCATTACAAGAGCAACGACGACTCGAAAACGCAGCGGTCTCGAAGTCACTTGCACGAAATGCTCCGCTACTGGCAAAGAAATGCCGAAGTGTGCGCAAGCCGGCGTGGAAACGGTTGCTTGGCCTTCAGCCTCGCGATGTCGAGCACGCTACGATCGATGGTGCACCGGAGGTGACTACGCGCGCGAAATCACGGTTCAATACGTGGTCGGCGTCTATATGGCGGTGCTGCTCCTGGGATCGTCACCGATCGCCTCGTGCAGGAACTCGCGCGTCGAAGTCCGAAACGATGGTTAAGCGCTACGCGCACTTCGCGCCCCAGCAACTGCGAAGCGCCGCCGATGGATCTCGCTACGTTTTGGTCTACAAGGAGACAGGTTGCGACGGAGAGCGCGCAACCTGTTGAGTAGTTGGTAGGCCGTGTAGGGATCGAACCTACGACCAACGGATTAAGAGTCCGCTGCTCTACCAGCTGAGCTAACGGCCCGGATTGAACGCACGATCGATTGTCGACGGCGCCGCCGCGAATCCCGGCGGCCTTGATTGGGTAGGCCGTGCTGGGATCGAACCAGCGACCAACGGATTAAAAGTCCGGTGCTCTACCGACTGAGCTAACGGCCCTCCGTCGAACTAATGATTGTAGCGCAGGCCGTCGCGCGACGCCGCAAGCGCGTGATCGCTCGCGATCAGTGCGTATCGGACGTCAACACCGGCGGCAGCGACGAAAACTCGATGCCTTCGTCGCGCAGGGCCTGCGCTTCTTCGTGCGATGCCTGGCCGCGGATCGCACGCGCGGGCACCTCGTCGTAATGAATCTTGCGCGCCTCCTCGGGGAAACGCCGCCCGACGTTTTCGGTGTTGCGCACGATTTCGCGCAGCTTGCCGATCAACTCGGCCGGCAATCCAGCGATCGCCTCCTGCGCGGGCGCAGCCGGCGGCGCGGGCGCAGGCGCTTCGGGCGGAACCGCTGTAGTGCCTCTCGGAACGCTCACCCGCGCCGACGGACGGCGGTCGACGTCCGCAACGTCGCACACCGGGCAGCGCACGAGACTGCGCGATTTCTGCTCGGCGAACGCGTCTGCCGACGCGAACCAGCCCTCGAAGGCATGGCCGTGTGCGCAGGCGAGGTCGTAGACGATCATGGGACGTTAACGCGGGCTATGGTCGCACGTTGACTTCGCAGTCAGGCGGTCGCCTCGATCCGCCATATCTGGTAGCGGACCGCAGCAAGGCAACCCCCGATGATCCCACCGAACGTGAGGATCGAGCCCAGCGCCAGCGTCGAGAGGCCCGTGAGGCCCTGGCCGATCGTGCAGCCGAGCGCGGTCACGCCGCCGAAGCCCATCATCACGCCGCCGACGATGTGGTTCGCGAGATCCTCGCGGTTGGTGAAGCCTTCCCAGCGGAACGAGCGCGTCGCGAGCGCCATCGCGCCCGAGCCGAGGATCATGCCGAGCACGCCGGCGATGCCGAACGTGATGATGCGGCTCGCGTCGGTCCATAGCATCAGCCACTCGATCAGATAAGCGACCGGCGCGGTGAACGAGAAGCTTTCCATGCGGCCGGAGTTGGTCGCGACGAACTTCTCCTCCAGCGTGGCCGGGTCTTCGGCGACGAAGCCGAGATGGCCGGAGATGTACCAGCCGCCAACGACGACGAGTCCGATGACGAGTCCACCGACGAGCATCTCGCGCGCCGCGCGGAACTCGCGACTCGCCAGCACGAACGCGCCGATCGCGATCGCGACGATGAACGGAATCCAGAGTGCGATCGCGCCCAGCCCGAGCGCGCCGCTCACAGTACCAAGATCCGACGATGCCGCGCCTAGCGGCGCCAAATCCATGCGCACGCGATCGAGTCCGTTCACGCGCGGCGGCGCGAGTACGCCGCGCAGCGTCATGTACGCGGAGAGCCCGAGGAAGATCAGGACGATCAGCGACTTCATGTTGCCCGCACCGACGCGCAACAGCGTCTTGCTGCCGCATCCCGACGAGAGCGTCATGCCGAAGCCGAACAGGAATCCGCCGACGATGTTCGACAGCCACGGCACCTGCGCTGCCGTGTAGAACGACTTGCGCACGTCGATCAGTCCGGTCGACGTAAGCACGGCGGTGCCCGCAATCGCCGTCGCAATCGCGAGCAGCCACATGCGCATCCGCCGCCAGTCGCCGAAGTTCGCGATGTCGGTGACCGCGCCCATCGTGCAGAAATTGACGCGCTGCGCGACCGCGCCGAACACGAACGCGAGTGCGAACGCGAGCGCAGGGACCAGCAACTGGAGCCGGGCGACGTCTTCCATCGGAACCGCAAATTATCGCACGGTCGTTCGATTCAACGCCTGCCTGACCCCTTTCCGGTCCACCGTCCGTTAACAGTCACGACGCGGGCCTTCGCCACGCGACGAACGGAGCTTTCGATGTCGAACCCGAACTTTGGCCGACGAGCGCTGTTGACGGCTACAGCAGCACTGATCGCGGCGGCCGTTGCTAGCAATGCTGCGGCCCACTCGCCGGCCATCCCGCCGCAGCGGCTCGTGCAGCTCGACGCCTATGATCGCGCGAGCGGCTCGACGCTGCCAGTCTACGAGAAAGACGGACGCCACTACATCGTCGGCCAGCCCGGCCACGAGTACGCGCTGCGCATTCGCAACTGCACCGGCCGCCGCGTACTCGCCGTCACCAGCGTCGACGGCGTCAATGTGATCAGCGGCGACACGGCAACGCCATCGCAGTCGGGATACGTCCTCGAACCGTGGGGCAGCGTCGAGATCACGGGCTGGCGCAAGAGTTTCTCGCGCGCGGCCGCGTTCTTCTTCACCGAGCACGCGTCGAGCTATGCGGCACGCACCGGCCGACCTTTCGACGTCGGCGTCATCGGAGTTGCCGCATTTGCCGAGCGCAGCGTTCCGCCGGCGCGCATCAGCGAGCCGACGATGCGCTCGAGACGCGATGCGCCGGAGGCCGAAGCGCCGCGCGCCGCACAGGCGCCGATGCCCGCCGCGCCGCCGGCGGAGGCTTCCGGAAGCCGTGCGAACGAGCGCTCGAAACTCGCCGATGATGCGCGTGCAGAATCGCAACCGCTGGCTAAGCTCGGTACCGGTCACGGCCGCATCGAAACGTCGCACGTCCGCCAGGTGGCGTTCGAGCGCGCAACCGAGCAACCGGCGCAGATCGTCGCGTTGCACTACGACCGCCGCGAGAATCTCGTTGCGCTCGGCGTGCTGCCCGCGCCAACGGAGCACTACGCGCATCGTCAGCCGAACCCGTTCCCCGGACTGCGCTTTGCGCCCGATCCGCGCTAGCCTATCGACCCATGCTCGCAGCACGGCCGGCGGCCGAACCCAGTGCCGATCGCTCGGACGAACGTCTGATGATCGACTATGCGCAAGGCGATGCCGCCGCGTTCGATGCGCTTTACGCGCGTCACAAGGGCCCTGTGTACCGCTACCTGCTCCGGCAATGCAGCAGCGCGTCGATTGCCGACGAGTTGTTCCAGGATGTCTGGATGAATCTCGTTCGCGCGCGTTCGAGCTATGCGCCCGCGGCAAAGTTCACGACGTGGCTGTACACGGTCGCGAGGCATCGGCTGGTCGATCATTGGCGCAGCGTGGGCCAGATCGGGCTCGTCTCGATCGACGACGAGACGACCGACGCATGCGAGCAGGCATCGGCGGTGCATGGGTCGCGCGTCGATGAACCGGAAACGCGCGTGCAAGCGCGCGAGATCGGCCGGCATTTGATGCAGGCCGTCGCTGCGCTGCCGGCAGCGCAAAGGGAAGCGTTCCTGCTGCAACAGGAAGCCGGATTGTCGATCCGCGAGATCGCGGAGTTGACGGCAAGCGGAGAGGAAACGGTCAAGAGCCGGCTTCGCTACGCGACCGCGAAGCTTCGTGAGGCGCTGGAGCCTTTCGCATGAACTCCGATCGATCGGATCGCGATGCTTCGCTCGACGCGGCGTGGAGCCGCCATTCGACGGAGCTGCCGCCGCCGCATGTCGACGCGGCGATCCTCGCAGCCGCGCATCGTGAAGCGCGTACGCGACCGAGGCCGGTTGCGGACGACGACGCGAAAGACAAGTCGCGCGGACCGTCGCGAACCTGGATTCCGCTTGCCGCGGCAGCGACGATCGGCGCGCTGGCGTTCGCGATCGTGCAGCTCGCGCCGGCGCCGCAGCAAGACGCTGCGACGATCACGGCGACCGATGTTCCGCGCGCAGCGGAGTCGCCTGCGAGTGTTGCCCAATCCGCGTCGCCTGCCCCGATGACGCCGTCAGCGCCGATCGTCGAGACGCCTGCGCCAGCGCCGAAGATCACCGCGCGAAATGAAACCGAGCGGCTGCCGAGCCGCCGACAGGATGCACCGGCGAAGCAGCGCGACAATCGCGTTGCGCCCGACGTGCCCGCCGCCGCACCTCCACCGCAATCAGCGACCGCGGCACCGCCGGTGGCCGCACCACCGCCGCCGCCGGCGGCACCGGCACCGATGATCGCGACACCCCGGCCGTTCCCCGGCGCCGAAACTGCAATGCAGGAGCCCGCCCGCGATGCGCCTGCCGATACGCAGCGTGAAGCGCGTCAGCGAGGCGCTACCGCACCTGCGGAGAAGTTCGCCGCTTCGCCAGCGCAACCACGACGCGAAGCCGAGTCGTCCATGGCAGCGGCTTCGACGCCGCTTGCGAAAGCGCGTTCACCGCAGTCGTGGATCGAGCGCATCCAGTTGCTGCATCGAGAGCAGCGCTTCGATGAAGCGGCGCGCGAACTCGCCGCGTTTCGCCATGCGTATGAGGATGCGGACGCGCGATTGCCTGCGTCGCTCCATGGCTGGGCGCGGAGCATTCCGCAGCGCTAGACCTCCAGTGAGGCGACCAGACGCTTGATCGGCGCGGGCAACGCCGCTTCCAACGCGGCCGCCCGCGTCATCCACACGTGTTGTCCCCCCGACTCCGGGATCTGCGACGCGTCGATGACCACACGTTGCGGCCGAAGGGTCAGCGTGAAATGCGTGAAGCCATGCACGATCGGCGACAGCGCGACGCTGGTCATCGGCTCCGCGCAACATCGCTCGCGAACCGCGGCCGCCACATCGTCACCGACAGCGATCTCCGGGAAGCTCAACAGTCCCGACCAGACGCCGGTCGGCGGCCGGCGCTCGAACATCCACTCGCCACGCTGCTCGATCACGAGAACGCGAATTTCGCGCTTCGGCAGCTCGCGCATGGGGCGCAAACCCGGCAGCTCGTCGATGCGGCCTTCGTGTCTTGCCACGCAGTCTTCGTTGACCGGACACAACAGGCACGCGGGCGTTCGCGTGCAGACGGTCGCGCCGAGATCCATCATGCCCTGCGTGTAGCTTTGGATGTCGCTCTCCGGCAGCAAGCGCTCGGCGACATCCCACAACTTCTTCTCTGGCACGGCTATGCCGCAATGGCGCGACAGCACGCGCTTCACGTTGCCATCGAGGATCGCGCCACGCTCATCGAATGCGAACGCGGCAATCGCGGCTGCTGTCGATCGGCCGATGCCGGGCAGTTGCGCAAGCGTCGTCGCGTCGCGCGGAAATTCGCCGCCGTGACGATCGATGATCGCCCGTGCCGCCGCATGCAGATGATGCGCGCGCCGGTAGTAACCGAGTCCCGACCATCGTTCGAGCACCCGCTCGATCGGCGCGGCCGCAAGCGAGCGCACGTCGGGAAACGCGGCGACGAACCGCTCGTAATACGGAACGACGACGCCAACCTGCGTCTGCTGCAGCATGATCTCGGACAGCCAGATCCGGTACGGATCGCGCGTGCGCTGCCACGGCAGATCGTGGCGGCCGTGCTCGCGCTGCCACGCGACGACGCGCGACGCGAACGACTGCGTGTCGCGCGCCACGACGCCGCGCGTTATCGACCTGCTAGCCGCTGCCTCGCCTTCGGCGCTGCTTCGCTTTGCGGATGACGCGCGACGATTTCCTCGAGCGTGCGTCGCGCGCCAGGCGCGTCGCCGAGCTCGCTTTGCGCCGAGGCGATGTTGAGCAGCGCATCGGGCACCTTCGCGCTGTCCGGATAGTTCGCGATCAGCGTGCGTTGCGCCGTGATCGCCGAACGGTAATCGCGCCGCGCGAAATGCGCGTTGCCGATCCAGTACTGCGCTGACGAGGAGAGCGGAGTGCGCGGATAGGCGCGAACGAAATTGCCGAACGCGGTGATCGCGCCCGAGTAATCGCCGCGTTTGAACAGATCGAGCGCCGCATCGTAGGCGCGTTGCTCCGCCACTGGATCCGCGGGACGCGATGGCGGAACAGCGGGCACCGTTCCACTCTGCGGCAATGGGGCAAGACCGCCTGGCGGCGGTGATGTCGGTGGCGCAGTGGCGACGGTTGTTCCACCCCCGACCGACGAAGGCGCACCGGCATCCGCAACAGGAGGTTGAGCGGGTTGAGGCGGTTGAGCCGCCGCCCTCTCCGCCGCGGCTGCGGCCGCGGCCTGCGCGGACTCGAGCCTGCGCATCCGCGTGTCCAGATCGACGTAGAGATCGCGTTGCCGCTTCTGCGCTTCGGCAATCTCGTGCGCGAGCACTTCGCTCTGACCGCGCATCTTCGCGAGGTCGCCGCGGACCAGATCGATCTGCGACGCGAGATCCATCAAGCCGCCGCTCTTCAACTGCCGCTCGACCTCGGCGAGACGATGCTCGATCGCCGTCTGAATCTCACCCAGCCGGACGTTGGTGTCGGCGATGCGGCGGCGTGCTTCGTTGTCGTCGAAGAGCGCGGCCGTGCTCGCATTCGCAAATGCAAATGCGAGCACGAGCGCGGCGACCCTAACAGTCGGCATCACTCACCCGAGTAGGCAATGTCCCCGCGACGATTTTGCGCCCATGAGGACTCGTCGTGGCCAGGATTCCGCGGCTTCTCCTTCCCAAAACTCACCGTCTCGATCTGCCCATCCTGCGCACCCAGCAACGTCATCATGCGCTTGATCGAATCGGCGCGCCGCTGGCCGAGCGCGATGTTGTACTCGCGCGAGCCGCGCTCGTCGGTATGTCCCTGGACCGTCGTGCGCGCCTGGCGGTTGCCGGTCAGGTAACGGGCATGCGCCTCGACCAGCGGCCGGTATTCGTCCTTGACCGCGAAGCTGTCGAAATCGAAGAACACGCTGCGCTTCGACAGCGCGCTGTTCGGGTCGCGCAGCGGGTCGCGCCCGGTTCCCGCCATCGACGTGCCTGCCGAGCCACCCGGCACATTCGAGCCGGCGACGCCAGTGCCGCCGGTTCCTGCCGTCGACGCACCGGTCGATCCGCTCGGCGCGGTCGTCGTCGCGCTGCGATCGTCGATCGGCGCCGTGGGTTGCGAAGGTTGCGTCTGGCAACCGGCGAGAGCTGCCGTCAACAAAGCGGCGAAAAGGATCTTGCGCATCGGGACCTCCTTAGTTCATGAATGCAAGCGATGAAGAATCGATCACGACCGCGGCAGCGGCCCCCAGGCAGGTTCGCGCACATCGGTCGCCGGCGAAATCAGCCGTTGCCTGACAGCGCCATCGGTCGAGATGGCGGCGAGCACGCCGCGCCCGTTCTGCTCGTTGGCGAAGATGACGAGCTTACCGTTGGGCGCGATGCTCGGGCTCTCGTCGACCGGTCCCTGCGTCAACACCTGCGTCTGTCGCGACGCGAAGTCCATCGTCGCGAGCTGAAAGCGTCCGCCGTCCCGCCGCACGAACACCATGCCGCTGCCGTCGGGCAGCGGACGCGGCGTGACGTTGTAGCTGCCGTCGAACGTGAGCCGCTCGACGGCGCCGTTTCCGAGATTGAGTCGATAGATCTGCGGACTGCCGCCGCGGTCGGACGTGAACAAGAGCGAGTTGCCGTCCGGCATGAAGTACGCCTCGGTGTCGATCGCCGGACTCTGTGTGATGCGCCGCACGTCCGAACCGTCGGCATTCATCAGGTAAAGCTGCGAGCCGCCGTCGCGCGTGAGCGTCACGGCAAGCCGCCGGCCGTCGGGCGACCACGCGGGCGCGCTGTTGCTGCCGCGGAAGTTTGCGACCGGCTGCCGCTGCCCGGTCGTCAGCGATTGCACGTACACCACCGGCTTCTTCTGCTCGAACGATACGTAGGCGATCCGCGTGCCGTCGGGAGACCAGCGGGGCGACAAGAGAGGCTCGTTGCTCGCGACGATCGTCTGCGGGTCGAAGCCGTCCGCGTCGGCAACCTGCAGCGCGAAGCGCGAACCCAGCTTCGTGACATACGCAATGCGCGTGGAGAACACGCCCGCATCGCCGGTGAGCTTTTCGTAGATGACGTCGGCGATCTTGTGCGCGGTTGCCCGCAGCTGTGCCGGCGCAACCGTATAGACCTGGTTCGCGAGCGTCGCATTCTTCACCGTATCGACGAGGGCGAAACGCACCTCGACGCGCCCGTCGGGTAACGCACGCATCGAACCGACGGCGATCGCGTCGGCGCCGCGCGCGCGCCAATCCGTCGGACGCACTTCTTCCGCGCGCGACGGACGCGGCGTGATGCCGGCGTAGTCGACGAGACGAAACAGCCCCGAACGTGCGAGGTCCGCGCCGACCACCTGCGTGACGTTCGGCGCGAAAGCCGCTTCGCTTTCGAATGGAACTATCGAGACCGGGATCGTCCTGCCGGCGCCGCCGACGATCTCGATCGTCAGCTGGGCATGCGCTGCGGAAACGAAGGGAAGCGCGAGAACGAGGAGAAAAAGGAGTCGGCGGCGAATACTTTGCATCGGGGGATCAGCGCGGCCGCCAAATGTCGCCGACGGGCGACAACGGCGTTGCACACCGCGGATTGCAGGTCGAATTATAACGACGCCCTTCGGCGCCAAGGGTTACGTACGCATTCACTGCGCGCTCACCGACGCGGGCAGCCCGAACGCGGATGCGATCCGATCGGCGACGCGACGCGCCTCCTCGCGACCCGCGTAAGGGCCGACGTAGACGCGCCACAGGCCTTGCGACTGTCGCACGCGCGGTTCGACCTGCGCGGCCTGCATCTGGTTTCCCACGTGCGACACAAAAGCCTGGGCGTTCGCGAAGTTGGCGAACGCGCCGAGCTGCACGACAAAGCCGGTTTCCTTCTGCGCAGCCTCCGCCACGACCGGCGGCCGGGCGACCGCGTCGGTCTCGGACTTCGCCACCGCCGGCAGCCGCGCAACCGACGGCGTCGCTTCATCCGGCAGGAGCGCCTCGACGACGACCTCACCGCTGCCCCGCGACGCGACGTCCAGTCGATGCGCGGCCGCGTACGACAGGTCGATGACACGACCGTGCAGGAACGGGCCGCGGTCGTTGACGCGCACGACGACGCTGCGTCCGTTCATCACATTGGTCACGCGCACGTAGGAAGGCAACGGCAGCGTGGGATGCGCCGCGGTCATCGCGAACATGTCGTAGATCTCGCCGATCGACGTCTTCTGCCCGTGGAACTTGCGGCCGTACCAGCTCGCGATGCCGCGCTCGCGATACGGACGCAGCATCGTCGCCGGGACGTAGTCGCGGCCGAGAACGGTGTACGGCCGGTTCGCGAAGCGATGCAACGGCTCGAGCTTCGGCACGGCATCCGGAATCGCGTCGAGATTGCCCGGCATAACGAGCGGCGGGCCGTCGTCCGCGTAATACTTGGACGACGGCGATGTGATCGGCGGCTGAGGGACTGGCGTTGCAGGCGCCGCGATCGACGGAGTCACCGGAGCGCTGGTCGCCGGTCGTGATGGGATGGGCGCGGGACCTGCGCATGCGGCGACGAGCATCGGCGTCAGCAATGTTGCGCCGGCTCTCGACCACGCCGTGAAATGAAGGCCCACGGACGCGCACTGTAGCATCGCGCTGGAGGAACGACCTCCACGGCCCGGTACCACTGACGTGCTTGTATCGACTTATCTCTTCGCCTGGAATCCAAAGTTGTGGGACTGGCCGGAGCTTCCGCGCGACATCGCGAAGCTGCAACGCCGCGGCCATCTCGACACCGAATGGAGCTCCGGAAGCGCACGCAACGTCGAGCCGGGCGGCCGTGCATTCCTCATGCGGCTGGGCGTCGAGCCGAAAGGCCTGTACGGCGCCGGCACGGTGATGACGCCGCCGGTCAAGCGAGCGCATTGGCGCAAAGCCCTCGCGGCGCAAGGACGCCTGACGAACTACGTGATGCTGCGGCTCGACACGCTGCTTCCTCTGCCGATCGTGACGCTGGACGATCTGTCGAAGCCGCCGTTCGGAAGATTTCGCTGGACCGTACGACAGTCGGGCATTCGCGTACCGGGACCGCTTGCGCAATCGCTCGAAGATCTTTGGGACCGTCGCCTTGGTGCGGCGCGCGCGCAACGCGGCCGACGTCGATGAGCGCAAAGCTTGCCGCCGACGTCGTCCTCGTCGTGCACTTCGCGTTCGTCGCCTTCGTCGTGCTCGGTGGGCTCCTCGCGCTGCGCGACCTGCGGTTCGGCTGGCTCCATCTGCCGGCCGCGGCGTGGGGCGCATACGCCGAGCTGACCGCGACGATTTGTCCGTTGACGCCGCTCGAGAATGCGTTGCGTGAGCGCGCGGGCGGCGAGGGTTACGCCGGGGGCTTCGTCGAGCACTATCTTTTGCCGGTCCTCTATCCTGCGGGCCTGACGCCGGCGCATCAACGCTGGATCGGCGCGTTCGTCATCGCTTTCAATGCGTTCGTCTATTTCCTCGCGTGGCGTCGTGCCCGTGCGCGCCGGACCGCGTGAAAAGGCCGTAGCATTTGGCGCACGCCACGTTTACGCGAAGGTCTGCGATGCTCCGCCTGTCTGTCGTCCTGCTCGCCGCGATCGCCTTGCTGGCCGAAGCGGCCCTGCCGCCCACGCCGGATTCTTCGACGCACCCCGAGCTCGCCGCGATCAAGCGCTGGCTCGAGAACGGGTCGACGCAAGCGCGGCAGTGCGCGATCTCGGGCGGCCTCTTCGTCGAGGCCAGCGAAGTCTATCGGCTGCAGCGCTCGGAGCCGAAGACGCTCGACGCGATGATGCGCAGGCACGCAAAGGATCTGTCCGAGGCCGACCGCGTGCGGCTGCGCGACATGCTGGTTCACGTCTCCGGCATGGCCGCTGGCCTCGCGGACCTGACGCCGGACGCCGCGCAGATCGCCTACGCGCAGCTCTGCGTCGGCCGCGCACAACAGCCGAAGGCAGTGCTGTCGACGGATACGATCCAGGCGAACTACGAAGCGGCGTTGCGTTGTGAACGCGCACACGCAGCGGGCAGCCTCGATCGCAGAGAGTGCGTGGCGAGGGCTTTCAAGGTACGTTGAGGCGCCGCTATGACCCGACCAGCCGCCGATGAGCGTGCACGCTCATCAGGATCCCGATCCCGATGAACAGGGACAGCATCGCGGTGCCGCCGTAGCTCACGAACGGTAGCGGCACGCCGACGACGGGCAGGACGCCGCTGACCATTCCCATGTTGACGAACGCGTAGGTGAAGAACATCAGCGTCACGGCGCCCGCCATCAGCCGTCCGAACATCGATGACGCGTTCGCGGCGATCACCATGCCGCGCGCGAACAGCATCAAGTAGAGGATCAGCAGGAACACGTTGCCGATCAGCCCGAACTCCTCGCCGTAGACCGCGAAAATGAAATCGGTGTGGCGCTCGGGCAGGAAGTCGAGGTGCGTCTGCGTGCCGTTCAACCACCCCTTGCCGACAACGCCGCCCGAGCCGATCGCGATCGACGCCTGGGCACTGTGATACCCGGCACCGAGCGGATCCGTCGTCGGATCGATGAACGTAAGGATGCGCCGCCGCTGGTAGTCGTGCAGCAGGTTCCAGGCGAGCGGTGCTGCGGCGGCGGCGGCAACCGCGAGCCCGACGATGATCTTCCACGACAGCCCGGCGAGATAAAGGACGAAGAAGCCGCACGAGATGATCATCAGCGCCGTGCCGAGATCCGGCTGCCGCTTGATCAGGATCGCGGGCACGGCGATCAGCACCGATGCGAAGACAAAATCCTTCCAGCCGATGCGGCCCTCGAACTTCTGGAAATACCAGGCGAGCATCAGCGGCACGGCGATCTTCGCGAGCTCGGACGGCTGGATGCGCGTGATGCCGAGGTTCAGCCAGCGCCGCGAGCCGTTGACGACGACGCCGAACATCGCGACGAGGACGAGCAGCACGACGGCGAGCACGTAAAGCGGCACCGCGGTCCTCGCGAGCGTCTGCGGCGGGATGTTCGCGACGAGCCACATTGCGACGAGCGCGACACCGATGCTCGCAAGCTGCGCGCGCACGCGGTCGAAGTTCTGGTCGGCGGCCGACAACAACGTGACCATGCCGACGGCGACGATCGCGATGGTGATCCCGAACAGGAAGCGGTCGACGGGCCGCGCGACGAATTCCCAGACGCGAGCAGCGATTTCCATCGTCAGTTGCGCCGGGCCGCCCCCAGCAACTGACTGCGCCCCCTCGGGGGGCAGCGACGTCGATGGCAAATGAGGCGAGCGTGGGGGTCGTTCATCAGTCGCTCCGATCGTCAGGATCGCCGCCCAGCATCGGCGCTGCCGGTTTGCCGGCACGCTCGCCGAGCAGGAAGTAATCGAGCACCTGCCGCGCGATCGGCGCCGCCGCCTGCGCGCCGAAGCCGCCGTTCTCGACGAGCACGGCGAGCGCAATGCGCGGCTTGTCGGCGGGCGCGTAGGCGATGAACCAGGCGTGATCGCGCAACCGCTCGTCGATCTTCGCCGCGTCGTACTTCTCGCCCTTCAGATTGAACACCTGCGCGGTCCCGGTCTTGCCGCCGGCAACGTACTTCACGCCGGCGAACGCGCGCGCGCTCGTGCCCGACTGGTTGACGCCGACGAATGCGTTCTTCACGACCGCGATGTGCTCGGGCTTGACTGCGAGCCGATGCGTCGCCTCGGCCGCGACCTTCGTCAATTCGCCGGTGCGCAGATTCTCGATCTGCTTGACGACGTGCGGCTTGAACGCCAGGCCGTCGTTCGCGACGATCGCCGTTGCATGCGCGAGTTGCAGCGGCGTGAACGCTGTGTAGCCCTGTCCGATGCCCGCGGAGATCGAATCGCCCAGGTACCACTTGCGGTGATCCTCGCGGTACTGCGCGCCGGCGAAGCGCTTGCGCTTCCATCCGCGCGACGGCAATACGCCGGAGAGTTCACCGTCGATGTCGATGCCCGACGGTCCGCCAAAGCCGAGCGTGCGCAGGAACGCCGCCGTGTCGTCGATGTCGGTCTCCGAGGCGAGCACGTAGTAATAGGTGTCGCACGACACGACGATCGACTTGTGCATGTCGACGATGCCGTGGCCGCCGACCTTGTCGTCGCGGAAGCGATGCGAGTGGCCGGGAATCTGGAAGAACCCCGGATCGGAGATCGACTGCGTGGGCGTGCGCTTGCCGGACGTCAGCGCACCCAACGCGAGGAACGGCTTGATTGTCGAGCCGGGAGGGTACGCGCCGCGCAACGGGCGATTCAACAGCGGCCGATCGGGCGACTCGTTCAACTCCTTCCAGCTGCCCGGATCGATGCCGTCGACAAAGAGGTTCGGATCGAAGCCCGGCTTGCTGACGAAAGCGAGCACTTCGCCGGTCGCGGGCTCGATCGCGACGAGCGCGCCGCGCCGTTCTCCGAAAGCGCCCTCAGCGGCTTGCTGCAGCCGGATATCGATCGCCAGCCGCAGGTTGCTGCCCGACACCGGCGCCTTGCGCGATAGCGTGCGCACCGCCCGGCCGCCCGCATCGACCTCGACTTCCTGCCAGCCCGTCGTTCCGTGCAATTCACGCTCGTAGCTAAGCTCGATGCCGACCTTGCCGATGTAATCACTCCCCTTGTAGTTCGCCGTCGCGTCCCATTCGGCGATCTTCTCCAGGTCGCGCTCGTTGATGCGGCCGATGTGGCCCAGGAAGTGCGAACCGATGTCACCGAACGGATAGTTGCGAAAGAGCCGCGCCTTGATCTCGACGCCGGGGAAGCGGTAGCGGTTGACGGCGAAGCGCGCGACCTCGTCGTCGGTCAGCTTCGTGCGCAAGGGCAGACTTTCGAAGTTCTTCGACTCGGTCAGAAGCTTGCGGAAGCGGCTGCGATCGCGCGCGGTCACGTCGACGATCTTCGCGAGCTCGTCGATCGTCGCGTCGAGGTTGGCCACGCGCGACGGCTGGATCTCGAGCGTGTACGCCGAGTCGCTCTTCGCCAGCACGATGCCGTTGCGGTCGGTAATGACGCCGCGGTTCGGCGCAATCGGTACGACGGCGATGCGATTCGACTCGGCGAGCGTTTCGTAATGGCTGTGGCGCACGACCTGCAGATAGGCGAAGCGCGCCGCCAGGCCGCCGAACGCGACGATGACGAGCACCGCCGCAATCGCAAGGCGCCGGCGGAAGAAGAACAGCTCGCGCTCGGCATTCCGCACTTCGGCACGCGCGAAGCCACCGGACGAGGTGGACGTCCTGCGACCGGTGAACAGGAATCGCCGGCTCACGATTGCGCGAAAGAGGTCATCGGATCAACGGGGCTACTTTGCCATCCAACGCGGTCGTGATCAAAGCGTTGCGGACGAACGTTGGGGCCGCTGAGGCATCTGAAGCAGCACGGATGCCAGCGGCCAGAGCAGCGCGCCGGTGACGGCGGAGGTGAAGTAGGCCCATGGAGGCACCGGCGATCCGCCGACCGTCCGTACGAGGAGCACGAGCGCCGCGCACAGCGCGAGCAGCATCGCGACCTGGACGGCCTGCTGCCACAGGGGAAAGCGCAGCACCCGGCGGCGAAAGTACTCCGCTGCATAGGCGAGAAAGGCATAGGCGAGCGCGTGCTGCCCGAACAGCGTTGCGTCGCCGACGTCCATCAGCATGCCCATGAGCCAGGCGACGCCGACGCTCACATAGCGCGGCGCCTGGATGCACCAGTAGAGCAGCACGAGCGCGAGGAAATCGGGCCGCACGGTGAGCGCCGTGCCGGACAGCGGCAGCAGATTGAGCAAAAGCGCGACGAAAAGCGTCACTGCCACGAACACCGGGTTGACCGGCCGCAGCATTTCGTTCGAGTCCGCGACGCGCAGCGACGGCAGCCGGATCGTCATCAACGCCGCGCGCGGCCCTTGCCGCCGCCTTTCTTCACCGGCTGCTCCTCGACGACGTCGTCGGGCCGCGGCGGCAACTCGGCACTGCGCTTGAGCACGAGGAGCTGCTCGCTGCGATCGAATCCGGCCACCGGCGTCAACGTGATCTCGGCGAAGATCTGGCCGGTTTCGCGCTCGAGCGTGGCGAGCCGCGCCACGGCGAGGCCCGGGGGATACGTGCCGTCGAGCCCTGACGTGACCACCAGGTCACCGAGCTTCACGTCTGCCGACGGCGGCATGAAGCGCAATTCGGGCGCCCGCCCGGCGCCGGTCCCCGCCATCACAGCGCGAACGCCGGTGCGCTCGACCTTCACCGGGATCACGTGATCCTTGTCGGTGATCAGCGTCACCTCGGCCATGTGCGGATACAACCGCGTGACCTGACCGACGACGCCATCGGCATCGACGACGGCGGCCCCTGCCGTGACGCCGGCCTCGCGCCCCTTGTCGACGAAAAGCTTCTGCGAGAACGGATCGCGCCCGGTGTAGAGCACTTCGACGGCAATCGCGTCGCCGGCGAACCTGCTCTTGAAGTCGAGCAACGCTTTCAAGCGCGCGTTCGCTTCGCGCGTCGACGTGAAGCCCTGCGCCGCCGCTCCATGCTCGGCGAGGCGCCGCTTCAGCGTTTCGTTCTCCTCGAGAAGCGCCGTCTTGGTTGCGAAGTAATCACCGATGCCGCCGATCAACTGACCCGGCATCGCCGCGGCGCGCTGCAGGGGATAGAGCGCAACCGCGACGACCTGCCGCACCTGCTCGAGATAGCGATAGCGTGTGTCGAGGAACAGCAACGCGATCGATACCAGCCCCAAGAACACCAGCCGCGCGGCCGGCGACAGTCCCCGGTGAAAGAAGGCCGGGGGCTCGGCGGGGAGGTAGGACATTCAGGAAACAGGTATCAGATGTCAGGTGTCAGCAAAGGCGCCCCATCGCAGCGCTGTGGCAGTTGCTGGTGACCGACAGCTGATAGCGGATGGCTGAGCGCCGATTAGTCCGAAGTGAAGATCGTTTGGAGCTTGTCCATATTCTCCAGCGCCTTTCCGCACCCGCGCACGACGCACGTCAGCGGATCGTCGGCGACTATCACCGGGAGGCCGGTTTCTTCCATCAGGAGGCGGTCGAGGTCACGCAGCAGCGCGCCGCCGCCGGTGCACACCATGCCGCGCTCGGCGATGTCGGCGCCGAGCTCGGGCGGCGTGCGTTCGAGCGCGCTCTTGACCGCCGACACGATGCTGTTCAACGGATCGGTCAGCGCCTCGAGTATTTCGTTGCTCGATACGGTGAAGCTGCGCGGGATGCCTTCGGCGAGGTTGCGACCCTTGACCTCCATCTCCTTCACTTCGGAGCCGGGAAAGGCGCTGCCGATCGTCTTCTTGATCGTCTCGGCGGTCGTCTCGCCGATCAGCATGCCGTAGTTGCGGCGGATGTAGTTGACGATCGCCTCATCGAACTTGTCGCCGCCGACGCGCACACTGCCCGAATAGACCATGCCTCCGAGCGAGATCACGCCGACTTCGGTCGTGCCGCCGCCGACGTCGACAACCATCGAGCCGCTCGGCTCCGACACCGGCAGCCCGGCGCCGATCGCCGCCGCCATCGGCTCCTCGATCATGTGCACCTCGGACGCGCCGGCGCCGAGCGCCGACTCCTTGATCGCGCGCCGCTCGACCTGGGTCGACCCGCAGGGCACGCAGATGATGATCCGCGGGCTCGGCCGGAGCATCGAGCGCGGATGGACCATCTTGATGAACTGCTTGATCATCTGCTCGGTGATCACGAAGTCGGCGATGACGCCGTCCTTCATCGGCCGGATCGCCTCGATGTTCCCCGGGACCTTGCCGAGCATCGCCTTCGCTTCCTGGCCGACCGCCTGGATCACCTTCTTGCCGTTGACGCCGCCTTCGTGCCGGATCGCGACCACCGAAGGCTCGTCGAGGACGATGCCCTTGCCGCGGACGTAGATCAGCGTGTTCGCGGTGCCGAGGTCGATCGCCAGGTCCGTCGAGAGGTAGCGACGAAAGGTTCCGAACATTGGATTGGGAAGGCCGCGGTGCGGTCGTGCGACGCGAGAAAGCGAAGAAGGATGCCCTTCGCAGCGGCGATGAACTCTGACGAAATGGGTGCGGATAATACCGCTCCTCTTCCCATGCTCCTCACTTCGTCGGACGTTCGCCGCATCGCCGAGCTCGCGCGCCTCGAGCTGGACCCGCAGGAGGAGGCCCGGATGCTCGCCCAGCTCGGCGCCTTCTTCCGCATCGTCGAGCAGATGAGCGCGGTCGACACGAGCGGCGTCGAGCCGCTCTACACCCCGCTCG
>DATLNR010000103.1:0-20275 GCA_035536655.1 Casimicrobiaceae bacterium | reverse complement strand
ACGCCGCAGCAGGCGGCGCGGATCGCGGCGCGCAACGAATCGATCATGGCCGGTGCGACCAACGACATGATTCAGGCGGCGCAGGTCTCGATGGGCGGCGCGGTGAATGCGAGCGTCCGCATCAACCCGATCATCAACGGTGCGCTGCCGTCGCAGATCCAGGCGCCGTTCAACGGACTGAACAGCGGGCTCGCGAACCAGTTGCGCACGGTGGCGCGGATGATCGCGCAGCGCGCGACGCTTGGCCATAATCGGCAGGTCTTCTTCGTGTCGATCGGCGGTTTCGACACGCACAGCGGACAAAACCAGTTCCAGCCGCCGACGCCGGTGTTCCAGGGACTTGCCTCCCTCTATCAGCAGATCGGCCAGGCCGTGTCGGCGTTCTATCAGGCGACGGTCAACCTCGGCGTCGAGAACAGCGTGACGACGTTCACCGTGACCGACTTCAATCGCACGTTCCGTCCGAACGGCGTCGGCACCGATCACGCGTGGGGCGGCAACCATCTGATCGTAGGCGGCGCAGTGCAAGGCCAGCGGATGTACGGAACGTATGCGAACCTCGGGCTCGGCGGCCCGGACGATACCGACAGCCTCGGCCGCTGGATTCCGACGACGGCGATCGATCAATACGGCGCGACGCTCGCGAAGTGGTTTGGCGTGCCGGCGGTGGACATCGCGCAGGTCTTCCCGAACGTCGGCCGCTTTGCGACGGCTGATCTCGGGTTCATGGGCTGAAAACAAAAACCTACGAGTGGATAACGCCTCCATCGCCACGCGATGGGGGCGAATTTTTTGTTAGTCCACGGCTTGCATCACGCCGGGCATGAAGGGAAGGTCGGTGACGCCCGGATCGACGTCTGCCTGCTTCATCAGCGTCGTCAATTGGCCGCGATGATGGGTTGCGTGATTGAACATGTGCGCGGCGGCGATCCACGCGGGCATCTCGCGGTCACGTCCGTCGCTCGCGGCGCGATAGGTGAGCGTCGAGCCCAGCCATTCATCGCATAACTGCCCGGCCCACGCCGAGATCGCGTGATCGGTCGCTTCGCGCTCGCGCGCGAGCGCATCGAAATCGTCGAAGAGATCGGTACCGTAGGCGCGCTTCGCGTAGCTGCCGCTGGTGAAACGCGAGATCCAGATCGAGTCGGCCCATACCAAGTGATTGAGCGTCCGGTGGATCGAGCCGAAGAACGCACCGCGATCGCGCTTGCGGTTCTCGTCATCGAGTTGGGCCAGCGCCGCGTACATCCGCTCGTTCATCCAGCGCCCGTAGCGGGCGAAGACTTGGCAATACGCTGGCGTGATCACGCCACGGCGACGGCCTGGTCGGCCTCCGCTTCCTCGAGCGCCTCGATCTCGATCGCGGCGGCGAGCTGCGCAAGCCTCGCGACAACGCCATACGCGTAAAACCGGTTCGGCTCGCAGCCGGTGGCGCGCTGCGGATTCGGAATGCAAGGCGACTCGAACGCGAGCGGGACGAACTGCGCCCCGGGCGCATTCAGGTTCTCGTCCTTGCCGCGCGCCGTGTGCACGCGGTAGAAGCCGCCGACGACAAAGCGGTCGATCATGTACACAACCGGCTCGGCGATCGCGTCGTCGATCGACTCGAATGTGTAGACGCCTTCCTGGACGATCACCGAGCTCACTTCGAGCCCTTCCTTGACGACGGCCATCTTGTTGCGCTGCTTGCGATTCAACCCGACGATCTCGGAAGGATCGCGCACCGTCATGATGCCCATGCCGTAGGTGCCGGCGTCAGCCTTCACGATGACGAACGGATCGTCGTCGATGCCGTATTCGTCGTACTTCGTGCGAATGCGTTCGAGCAGCGTCTCGACGTTATGCGAGAGGCATTCTTCGCCGGAACGTTCCTGAAAGTCGATCTTTCCGCACGTCGTGAAGTACGGGTCGACGAGCCACGGGTCGATGCCGGCGAGGCTCGCGAATTGCGCCGCGACGCCGTCGTAGACTTCGAAGTGGTGCGACTTGCGACGGTTGTACCAGCCCGCCGAGACCGACGGCGCAACGGGCTGATCGATCGCCGCGAGGACGTCGGGTCGGCCGGCCGACAGGTCGTTGTTCACGAGCACCATGCACGGATCGAAGTCGGCGACGCCGACGCGCCGGCCATTGCGCACGATCGGCTCGTAGACGAGCGTTTCGCCGTCGGCAAGCTCGATCGTCGTCGGCGCAGTGACTTCCGGATTCAGCGACCCGATGCGCACGCGCATGCCGGCTTGCCGCAGGATCGCGACGAGCGTTGCCACGTTCTGCAGGTAGAACGCGTTGCGCGTGTGATTCTCGGGCACGAGAAGCACGCCGCGCGCATCGGGACACACGCGTTCGACGGCCGTCTGCACGGCCTGAACACAAAGCGGCAGGAACGCCGGATTCAGATTGTTGAAGCCGCCGGGAAACAGGTTCGTGTCGACCGGCGCAAGCTTGAAGCCGGCATTGCGCAGGTCGACCGATGCGTAGAACGGAACCGCGTGCTCCTGCCATTGCGTGCGCAGCCACCGCTCGATCTCCGGCATCCGGTCGAGGATGCGTTGCTCGAGATCCTGCAGCGGACCGGAGAGCGCGGTGGTGAGGCGTGGGACCATGACGCCATTGTAGCCCCGCGCGTCATCAACAGATGCGGCTACATCCGGTACGCCGACTCGCCGTGCGAAGCGATGTCGAGGCCCTCGCGCTCGTCCTCTTCCGGTACGCGAAGCCCGACGAGGAGATCGACGACCTTGAACGCAACGAATGCCACGACGCCGGACCACACGATCGTGAGCGCGACCGCCTTCGCCTGCGTCAGGACCTGGCTTGCGATCGAGTAGTCGGCCGCCTTGACGATCTCGCCCGTCACCCAATTTGCGACATAGCCGGGACCGCCGAGCGACGGATCATTGAACACGCCGGTCAGAAGCGCGCCGAGGATGCCGCCGACCGCGTGAACGCCGAACACGTCGAGCGAGTCGTCGGCGCCGAGCATGCGCTTCAACCCGTTCACGCCCCACAGGCACGCGAAGCCTGCTGCGATGCCGATGACGAACGCGCCGGCGATGCCCACGTTGCCGGCGGCTGGCGTGATCGCAACGAGCCCGGCGACGGCGCCCGACGCTGCGCCGAGCATCGACGGTCTGCCTTTGAGCATCCATTCGCCGAACGTCCACGCGAGCACCGCGCATGCGGTCGCGAGGAACGTATTGACGAAGGCGAGCACCGCCGAGTTCGACGCTTCGAGCGCGGAGCCTGCATTGAAGCCGAACCAGCCCACCCACAAGAGCGAGGCGCCGATCATCGTCATCGGCAGATTGTGCGGCGCCATCGCTTCGCGCCCGAAGCCGACGCGCTTGCCGATCACATAGGCGCCGACGAGTCCCGCGACACCCGCGTTGATGTGCACGACGGTGCCGCCGGCGAAATCGAGCGCGCCCCATTGCCAGATCAATCCCGCCTTCGACGCGAGCTCGTCGACGAGCTTCGCGTCGGTGTACGCATCCGGGCCCATCCAGAACCACACCATGTGCGCGATCGGCGCGTACGAGAACGTGAACCACAGCACGGCGAAGAGCAGCACTGCCGAGAACTTGATGCGCTCGGCAAATGCGCCGAGGATCAGGCACACGGTGATCGCGGCAAACGTCGCCTGGAACGCGACGAACAGAAGCTCCGGGATCGGCGTGCCCTTCGAGAACGTCGCGGCGTTGGCGAACGCGCCGGTCGACGCATCGAACGTTCCGGCGAGAAACAGTCGATCGAAGCCGCCGACGAACGCGTTGCCCTCGGTGAACGCGAGGCTGTAGCCGTACACGCACCAGAGCACGACGACAAGCGAGAAAACAACGAACACTTGCATGAGCACCGACAGCATGTTCTTCGCGCGGACCATGCCGCCGTAGAACAGCGCGAGCGCCGGCGCGCTCATCATGATGACGAGGAGCGTCGCCACCAGCATCCACGCGACATCGCCTTTGTTCGGTGTCGGAGCCGGCGTTGCTGCGGTAGTTGCGGCAGCGGCGGGGATCGATGAGGCCGCCGCGGCACCAGATGCCGCAGCAGGAGCCGCCGTCGTTTCCGGCGGCGCAGGCTTGTCTTGCGCGAGCGTCGACCCGGCAAGCGCGAAGCCCGCGCAGGCGAGAAGCAGAAGGAACAAACGTCTCATGACCATCCCCTCACAGTGCCATTGCACCGGTCTCGCCGGTGCGGATGCGGACGACCTCGATCAAATCGAAAACGAAGATCTTGCCGTCGCCGATCTTTCCGGTGTTCGCGGATTTCTCGATCGCTTCGATGGCGCGCTCGGTCAGCGCGTCGTCGATCGCCGCCTCGATCTTGACCTTCGGCAGAAAGTCGACGACGTACTCGGCGCCGCGATACAGCTCGGTGTGGCCTTTCTGCCGGCCGAAGCCCTTGACCTCTGTGACGGTGATGCCCTGAACGCCGATCGATGACAGCGCCTCGCGCACCTCGTCCAGCTTGAACGGCTTGATGACCGCCGTGACCATCTTCATGAAACGCTCCTCGTCGATACTTCAGAAGGTCTTCTTCACGTACACGACGCCGCGATCCTTCGCGGTGTCGTAGCCGTTCAGGTCGGTGTAGAACCGCGATTTCGCGTTGTTGCCGGTGTAGTACGCGCCGACCTCGAGGCCCTTGACCGGGCCGTCGGGCACCGTATAGCTGACGCCGAGCTTCCAGTCGGTGTAGCCGACCTTGCCGAACGTCGCGAGATCGCCGTCGCTGCCATCGTTCTCGACGTCGAGGTGACCCACGTGCGCGACGAGCGTCACTCCGGTCTCGCCGACGGGATAGTTGGCTGTCAGGTCGACGTAGTACGTGCCGTCGGTTTTCGCGGCGTTCGCGTTCGGGCGCGCGCCGAAGTAGTCCTTGACGTTGTAGCTGAACTTGACGTTGATCCACTTCCAGCCGACCGCGGCGTAGAGCTCGAGCGTATCGGCGCTGAAGGCGCCCGTCACGCGACGACCGGGGTAGTGGTAATAAAGCGCGCCGACGTCGTAGAAGAAGTCGGTGGCGCCGAAGTTCGCCTTGTAGCCGCCGTAGAAATCCCACTCCATCGAGCTCTTGCGGTACGCGCCGAAGTCCTGCAGCCAGCTGATGTTCGTCGCCCACGTGCCGGCGTAGAACCCGCTTTGATGCGCGTAGTCGAAGCCGCCCTGGACGGCCGGCTCGCCAGCGGTCTGGCTGACGCCGCGAAAGATGTACTCACTGAAGAAGCCGATGTTCGCGGTGAACGTGTGCTCTGGCGTTGGAGGCGTGGTCGGTGCCGGCGTCTGCGCGACGGCGCCGTTCGAGAGTGCGATCAGTGCGGACGCCGCGACGCCGCGGACGGCTTTGTTGCTGATCATCGTGTCCTTTGGTTCTTGGAAATGAGCGCCAACTTTCAGCATTTCATGTGCCACTGCACAAACACAGGGTTATCAACCGGTTACGACCGACGACAATGAAGCGGCGCTGCAACCGGCTGCGCGTTGCGCACCAGGTCGGTGCGATGAGCCCGCGCGCTGCACGGTTTTGGTCCGAGGCCTCGATGCGCCGAAAGACCGATGCAAGTCCGCAAAGTCGGTGCGCTAGACTGCCTTTCGAGAAGCGCGAAGCCATGCGTGAGTGCTTCCGCAACGAAGGAGTGACGATGCTCTTCAACAGTCAGGCACTCGACGATCTGGCGGCCCGGCTCGGCGAGGCTTTTCGCAACTCGCCGGCCAAGGACATCGAGAAGAACGTGAAGTCGATGCTGACCGCGAGCCTGGCGCGGCTCGACCTCGTGACGCGCGAGGAGTTCGATCTGCAGCGGCACGTGCTCGAACGCACGCGCGAGAAGGTCGAGGCGCTCGAGGCGCGCGTGGCGGAGCTCGAAGCGCGCGAGCGCGGCGTCATGCCGCCGGTCAACTAGCCGCGATCGTCGTGGCGAGGGGCAACGCGCGATGGCGGTCGCGGTGGTGCGTTCGCGCGCGCTTTGCGGGGCAAGCGCGCCGGTCGTGATGGTCGAAGTCCACCTGGCCGGCGGGCTGCCGGCGTTCAAGGTCGTCGGCCTGCCGGAAGCCGAAGTGCGCGAGTCGCGCGATCGCGTCCGCGCGGCAATGCAGACCGCGCAGTACGAGTTCCCGGCGCGCAAGGTGACGGTCAACCTCGCGCCGGCGGATCTGCCGAAGGAGTCGGGCCGTTTCGATCTGCCGATTGCGCTCGGCGTGCTCGCCGCAAGCGGACAGATCCCGCGCAACGCGCTCGATACGCACGAGTTCGCGGGCGAACTTGGGCTGACGGGCGAACTACGGCCGATCCGCGGCGCGCTTGCAATGGTGCTCGCTGCACGGTGCGACGGTCGCGCCTTCGTGCTGCCCACGGCGTCGGCGAATGAAGCAGCGCTGGTTCCGGATGCGGTCGTTCATCCGGCCGGCGGTTTGCTCGACGTCTGTGCGCATCTGTCGGGCCAGTCGCTCCTCGCGCGCGCGTTGCCGTCCGGTACGATCACTGCGCAACGCGGCCCGGATCTCTCCGACGTACGGGGACAGGCGCATGCGAAGCGCGCGTTGGCGATCGCGGCTGCGGGCGGGCATTCGCTCCTCCTGATCGGGCCGCCCGGAACCGGCAAGTCGATGCTCGCGCAGCGGTTGCCGACGCTCTTGCCGATGTTGAGCGGGGACGAAGCGTTGCAAAGCGCTTCACTTGCATCGCTCGCCGGACGCTTCGACGCAAGCCGGTTCCGCGAGCGCCCGTTTCGCGCGCCGCATCACACGGCAAGCGCGGTCGCGATCGTCGGCGGCGGCAGTACACCGAAGCCGGGCGAGATTTCGCTCGCGCACCACGGCGTGCTATTCCTGGACGAGCTTCCGGAATGGGATCGACGCGTGCTCGACGTTCTGCGTGAGCCGCTCGAGGCCGGCGTCGTGAACATCGCGCGCGCTGCGCGGCACACGTCGTTTCCCGCGCAGTTCCAGCTCGTCGCGGCAATGAATCCTTGTCCGTGCGGCTGGCGCGGCGACATCTCCGGCCGATGCGTGTGCACGCCCGACCAGATCAGGCGTTATCGCGGCCGCGTCTCGGGGCCGCTGCTGGATCGCATCGATCTCTCGGTCGACGTCCCGGCGCCGGCCGCCGAATCGCTGGAGCTCGGCGCTGCGTCATGCGCGGAACCGGAAACGCCGCATCTTCGCAAGCGCGTCGCGACGGCCCGTGAGCGACAATGCGCACGTCAGGGGTCGACGAATGCGACGCTCGATGCGCCGGGCGTCGCTCGCCATTGTGTGCCGTCGCGCGAAGGCCAGGCGCTATTGCGGCACGCGTTGACGCGGATGTCGCTATCGGCGCGCGCGTATCACCGCATCGCGAAGGTCGCGCGAACGATCGCGGATCTCGAGGAAAGTGACACGATCGATACGGCGCACGTGGCGGAGGCGATCGGATACCGGACACGGCACGGCGCGGCCTGAAGCGGCGCAATCGGTCGCGTCGCCTACGCGCTCGATCTTGCGGCGTCGCGCATGAACATCATCGGAGCGGTCGCCGAAGTGACGCGAACTTACCGCGGCGATCAGGGCGAAGCAGCATCGCCGTCCCCGCCGGCCGCGGTTCCCCAATTGGTCGGTCTTTCACGGGACGCCGCCCCCTTGTATCCTTCGCGCAGCGAACGCTACGTTTTGCGTCCGTCGGACATCAGGGAGCGCATGGAGAAGCTCGGGCGATATCAGCTGATCGAGATCATCGGCGAAGGCGCGATGGCCCGCGTCTACAAGGCCCATGATCCGGAGATCAACCGCAACATCGCTGTGAAGGTGCTGAAGCCGCAACTGGCTTCCGACGCCAACTACCGCTCTCGCTTTGTGCGCGAGGCCAAGGGGGCGGGGATCCTGTCGCATCCGAATATCGTCACGATCTATGACGTCGGCGTCGACGACGAGCGGCCGTACATTGCCGAGGAGCTGGTCGAGGGCATGACGCTCGCCGACCTGATCCGGTCCGGACGCAAGCTCTCGACGCAGGAAATCGTCGACATCGGCGTGCAGCTTGCGCGCGCGCTCGATTACGCGCACCGTCGCGGCATCATCCATCGCGACATGAAGCCGGGCAACATCATGCTCGTCTCCCACACGACGCAGGTGAAGGTCGCAGACTTCGGCATCTGCCGCATCGACAAGGGTGACTCGGCGGAGATGACGCAGGCGACCGCACTCGGCGACGTGCTCGGGACGCCGAACTACATGGCGCCCGAGCAGGTGCTGGGGCAGAAGGTCGATGCGCGCTCCGACCTGTTTTCGGCGGGCGTCGTGTTGTACAAGCTGCTGACCGGCGCGCTGCCTTTCGAAGGCGATTCGATCATCACCGTCGCGGTGAAGATCGCGCAGACCGAGGCGCCGACGATCGACAAGCTGCGCGGGGACGTGCCGGTGTCGTTGCGTCGCGTCGTCGAGCGCGCGTTGCGCAAGCAGCCGGAGCGGCGCTACCAGTCCGGCGAAGAGATGGCGCAGGCGCTCGCCTCCGTCGGCCGCGAGCTCGAGGAAGCGGAAGAGCAGAAGCAGGCGGGCCGCCGCATTCCGCTCGGGCTGCGCTGGGCGTTGATCATGGCGACGCTGGTAGCACTCACGATGACCGCGACCGCGACAATCCTCTACCAGCGCCAATACCAGGCGATGATCAATCAGGTCGTCGGCTACGGCGAATCGCTCGCCAACTTCATGGCGTCGCAGAGTGCCGTGCCGCTGTTGGCCGAGGACTGGGCGGCAATCGAGGTCTTCATCCAGGAAACGATGGCGCGGCAGAACTTCCCGTACCTCGTCGTCGTCGACGACGAGGGCACGGTGCGCGGCAGCAACGAAGCGTCGCAGCTGAACGCGAAGTACGTTGCGCCGGCGGGAGGAACGCTGCTCGGTGGTGTGAACAATTCGGTCGGTGTCCGCCAGTTCAGCGACCGCAGCGGGCGCAACGTGCTTGACTTCGCCTCGCCGATCCTGTTCCAGGGCAAGAAGATTGGCGATGTGCATCTCGGCATCCTCGAGGAACCGCTGTCGCGCGTGGCGAGGCTGATCCTGTGGTTGCTCGGCGTCCTCACCGCCGTGACGATCGCCGCCGTAGCGGTCGGCACGTACCTGCTCGCGCGCCAGCTCCTGTCGCCGCTGCGCAAGTTGCGGAGCGGTCTGAACGAGCTGCACGCGGGGCGCTACGACGTGCGCATTGCGGAGAAGCGCAGCGACGAATTGGGCGAAGTGTTCAAGGCGTTCGATCGCGCGGCCACGGCGCTTGAAGCGCGTCACGATCCGGAGCCGCCGAAGTCCGGCACCGAGGGAACGCTGGTGATTCAGGCGCCCGCCTCGGTTCGTACGCCGCTCGTCTCGTGACCAGGATGAAACGACCCCCACGCTTCGCCTCATTTGCCATTGACTTCGCTGCCCCCAGAGGGGGCGCAGTCAGTGTCTTAGCGCGGCTGTCCTCCTTACACCATCGTGGCCTGCAATGATTCGCGAGTCGGCCATCTCGTGTCGACTCGCGACGCGTCGATCCCCACGTACACGACGCGGGGGGCCTCTCGCCGGCTGCTCGCGCCACGCCCTGCGCACTGACGCGAAGCGGGCGATCGAGCTGTCGGCGATGCGCGTCGGCATCGTCATCGCAACGCTCGTGCTGCTGGGTTGCGCGCAAGCGCCGCCGCGCGTTGTGCCGCCGCCCGAAGAGCCGTTCGTTCCGCCGGTCGTTGCGCCGAAGCCCGAAGGTCCGGTGCTCGCGCGCGGCAACGAATTCGTCGTCGTCGTCGTGCAACCGGGCGAGGACCTCGCGCGCCTTGCACAGACCTGGCTGGGCGATAGCTCGCGTCGCGCGCTCATCGCCGATTTCAATGGCATCGAGGAAGCCAAGGTCGGTCAGACGATCGCAATCCCGTTGAAGAACCGCAATCCGTACGGCGTCACGCCTGCGGGCGCGCATGCGATCACGATCCTCTGCTATCACCGCTTCGGTCAGCGCGCGACCAATCTGACGGTTACGCCGGCCGCGTTCGAAACGCAGATGGCCTATCTCGCGAAACAGGGCTACGCGGTCGTGCCGATGTCCAAGCTGACCGCGTATCTCGAGGGACGCGAGCCGATTCCGCCAAAGGCCGTCGTCATCACGATCGACGACGGCTATCGGTCGACGTACGAAGTCGCGTTTCCGGTGCTGCGCAAGCACCGCTTTCCCGCGACCGTCTTCCTCTACACCGATTTCGTCGGCGCATCCGACGCGCTCTCGTGGTCGCAGATGAAGGAAATGTCGTCGACCGGGTTGGTCGACATCCAGCCGCACAGCAAGACGCACGCGAACCTGACGCAAAAGCTCGCCGACGAGAGCGATGCGCGCTATCGCGACCGCGTGCGACGCGAGGTCGAGGCGCCGGTCGATGTCATCCGCACGCATCTGGGCACGCTGTCCACGGCGTACGCGTTTCCTTACGGCGACGTCAACGAGCAGGTCATCGGCGAATTGCGCGCGAAGGGAATCAAGCTCGGCGTCACCGTCACTCCGGGCGGCAATGCGTTCTATTCGCCGCCGTACATGCTGCGGCGAACGATGATCTTCGGCGGCGACGACCTCGATGCGTTTCGCGCGAAGCTCGTCGTCAACGTGCCGATCACGCCTCGCAAGTGAGTCGGGCACTGAAAGCAAGGCGCTACGGCGGCGCGGCGCTCGCGTGTGCATCGCTCGTCGCGTGCGCGCCGGCGCTTGTCGTGCAAACGGCGCCGGAAGAAGTGGCAAGGCCTGCGCAGCGGTCGAGCGTGATGCCGCAGGAAACCGGGAATCCATTACGTGACGCGGCGATCGTGCGCCATGCGCGCCTTGCGACAGCGGCGCGCGAGTCGGGCGACCTTGCGACAGCGGCGGATCACGAGGAGGTGCTCGTGCTTCTCGCGCCGAACGACGCTGCGTTTCGCAAGGCGCTCAACGCAACGCGCGAGGCGATTCGCAAGTCGACGCGCGCGCATGCCGAGGCCGGGCTCGCGGCGCGGCGAGCCGGCGACTTGACCGGAGCGCGCAACGCATTTCTGCACGTGCTGACGCTCGATCCCGATAACGCGGATGCCGCGAAGGCGCTGCGCGAGATCGAGCTCGCGACGATGTCCAAGTCACAGGGGGACCGCGCCGCGCGCGTGCGTTCGGTTGGCGATCTCATCGCGAACGTCAAGGCGCGAAACGCCGAGGGCTACGACCTGGAGCAGCGGCTTGAGATCCTGCGGGCCGGCGACTTGAATGCCGGTCTGCGCGAATTGCGCGCGTGGGTCGACGCGAACCCCGGCGAGCGTCCGACGCGTCAGCGCATCGGCACAGCCATCGCCGAGAAGGCGCGGGAGATCGAAAGCAAAGGCCAGCGCGAAGTGGCCATCGGGCTCTACGAGCAGGCGAACACGCTCGCCGGCTCGCAGGAATGGCAGCCGCGCGTGCTGGCACTGAAGAAAGCGCTAGGCGAGCACTATTACGCCGAAGGGATGAAGCATTTCCGCACCGACCTGGCCGAGGCGATCCGGCAATGGGAGATCGGCGCGCGCCACGATCCATCGAACACGCGGCTCGCGCTACGGCTGCGAGAGAGCAAGCTGGCGGCGCAGAAGCTGCAGAAGATCGAGAAGTAGGCGACGCCGGCGTTGCTTCATCCGCGGGCCCTGCGGACGCCTTTTGCGTCGGATCGTTACTTCGTGCCGAACTTCGCCTGCATCCGCGTCTTCAAATCGACGGCGCGATCGCGCTCGAGCCGCGCCTTGCGATTGCCGGGATCGATCTCGAGCACGCGCTCCCATTTGGAGATCGCGAGGTCCAGGTTCTGGCGCTGGAAGGCCTGCATCGCTTCGCGGTCGTACGTGCGCACGAGCGTCGTGCGCGTCGCATCGCGGCGCTTGATTGCTTCGGCATGGTTCGGCGATCGCTGCAGCACGTCGGCGTACGCGAGATACGCGCCCTCGACATTGCCGGCCTTCTCGAGACCGGCGGCCTTCGCCATCAGCTCCGCCATGTCGTCGCGTGGGGCAGGCTTGGCTTCGGGCTCGGGTGGGCGCACGGCCGGCGCGTCCAACGTTGCGGGAGCCGACGCGGTGGCGACCGGCGGCAACGGCCCGCGTCCCGGCAAGCGGATGACCTGCCCTGCGGCGAGTCGCGACGGATTCCCGATGTCGTTGTACTTGGCGAGCAGGTAGAAGCGATACCGGTCGCCCAGGTATTGCTGGGCGAGCTTCGACAGCGTGTCGTCCTTCTGTACCGTGTACCGGAAGAAAACGTTGCCGAGCTCCTTTTGGGCGTCGGCGCGGATCTGATCGGAGAGCTTGCGCGCCAACTCGTTCCCCGCATCGAGCGCGAGCGCACGCTCGAGCGTCGCCTTGGCTGCTGCCTCGTCGCCGGTCTGAAGCTGGTCGACGGCTTCGAGCGCGAGCTTCTGGGCTTGCGGCTTCGCGATCGCCGGATCGATCGCCGGCGCTTGCGGCAGGGCCGGCGTTGCAACCGCCGGCGCCGTCGCGGAGGGCTGACCCGCGCCGGCCGGGGCCGTTGCCGCGGGAGCCGCGCGCGGCTCGGACGAAGCGGCAGGGGCGGTCGGTGGCGGCGAGGCACACGCCGCCATCAGCATCGGCACCGCAAGCGCAAGGGCGACGTGACGAAACCCGATCACCGACGTGAGCGGCATCATGGAGGCCATCTGGTCTTCTCGAGGCGCAGCCTGTCAAGGCGAGCGGGCGATGAGCATCGCCCCAATTTCGACGGCAGGCAAGGGAAAAGTGGCCGGACCGGCGTCTAAGGCGGCGTCGTCAGGCCGGATGTCCGGTATCGAACTCGACGATGTCCGTTCCGGCCTCGTGGACCGAGTGGCCGAAGACGATGCGCCCCCGCCCGCGCAGCAGGAGCTCCTCGCGCCGAAGCTCGATCTCCCGCTCGCCCTGGACGCAAAACGTTCCGTTCGTGCTGTGATCGATCAGCACGTACTTGTCGCGACGCCGCTCGATGCGCGCATGCAGCCGCGACGCCTTGCGGTCGAGGATGACGAAATCGTTCTGACCGTCGCGGCCGAACGTCAGAACGCTCGCATTGGCGAGATCGACCTCGCGATCGCCACAGCGGAGCGTCAGCCGCGCGTGGCGGCCCGCGCTGCGCGGCACCATTGTCGTGAGGTCGTCTTCCGAGTCCTGCCACAAGAGCTCGTACACCTCGACATCGCCTTCCTTGCCCTTGATCGCCTGCAGATCCTGGTTGCGCGTACGGACGCGCAACGCGTCGGGAAGATGCTCGAGCGTCGCGGCCGCGATCAGCGTCTGGCCGCCTTTTGCGAGCGAGCACAATCGCGCGGCCACGTTGACCGTATCGCCGAACACATCGTTCTGGTCGACGAGAACGGCGCCGTGGTGGAAACCGGCATGGATGCGCAACGTGGCGCGGGCCTTGTGTCCGTCGGCGAGCTTCACGACGCGCTTGTGCATGTCGGTCGCTGCGTAGCCCGCGTTGGCGGCGCTGTCGAACGTCGCCATCACCTCGTCGCCGATCGTCTTGACGACATGGCCGTCGTGTTCCCCGCACGCCGTACGCATCATGTCGAGGCAGCGGGCGATCATTGCGAGGGCCATCTGGTCGCCGAGCGTCTCGTAAAGTCGCGTACTGCCCGCGATGTCGGCGAACAGGACGGCGGCGTGGCGGGTCGCGGCAGGATCCATCGCCGGAAATTATAGGTCAGCGCCGCCGCCCGCGCGATGCCGTCCAGGCGCGAATATTCGGCAAAACATCGCGATAGCGGCGGTTTCAGCCTTTCTGCAGCGTCCGAGACAGCTTGCGCAGCAGGACCGTCGGCGACGGATGCCAGCGCGCTGCCATGCGGAATGCCGCAGACGCACTGGCCCGACGGCGAGCAGGCTCTCGGCGACGGCGCGGCGCATCGGTTCATTGTCGGCCCGCAAACGCATGCACCTGCAATCACCGGTCCTGCGTCGGCGGGGTACTACCATCGTGCGATGTCAGCTGAAGCGGTAGCTGCACTCTTCGCGTTGTTCGCGTCAGCGTTTCTTTCGGCGACGATTCTCCCGGGCAGCTCGGAGGTCGTGCTCGCGGGACTCGTCGCCGGGATGCCGGACTTGTTCTGGACAGCGATCGTCGTCGCGACGATCGGGAACACGTTGGGCGGCCTGACGTCGTACGCCATCGGTCGTGTACTGCCGCAACCGCGCGTCAAGTCGCGCGCGATTGAGCTCGCGCAACGCCGTGGCGTGGTCATCCTGCTCTTCTCGTGGGTACCGATCTTGGGCGACGCGCTGTGCGTCGCATCCGGATGGCTGCGGCAGAACGCCGTGCTTGCGACGCTGGCGCTCGCGGCCGGCAAGCTGGCTCGTTACGTCGTCGTCGCGTTTGCTGTGAAAGGCGTTGTCGGCTGAACGGACGACCTCCACGCTCGCTTCGCTTGCTGCGCCCCGAGGGGCGCAGTCAGTCGGTCGCAGCCGCCCTTCCCGACTGACGATGTTGCGCTGCGATATGATCGTCCGACCCATGAATGTCGCAACCGATTCGTTTCTCGCGCAGGTCGTGCACGAGCCGCGCGTGCGCGAGATCCCGTACAACTACACGTCGTTCTCCGATCGCGAGATCGTGATCCGGCTGCTCGGACGCGAGCAGTGGCAGCTCTTGAGCGAGCTTCGCGATGAACGCCGCACGGGCCGCTCCGCGCGCATGTTGTTCGAAGTACTCGGCGACATCTGGGTCGTCGATCGCAATCCGTATTTGCAGGACGACCTTCTCGACAATCCGAAGCGCCAACGCATGCTCGTCGAGGCGTTGCGTCATCGGTTGGGCGAAATCGAGAAGCGTCGCAAGGCATCGACCGAAGCCGCCGAGCGCGATCGAAAAGTGGCGCGGCTCGTTGATGCGGCGTGCGGGGCGGTGGATCGCTTCGCGGCGTCGTTCGGAGAAATGGCGGCCCTTCGCAAGCGGACGGTGCGCGTGCTGTCGCGGTTTACGTCGCGCGACAACATCGCGTTCGACGGTATGTCGCGCGTGTCGCATGTGACCGATGCGACCGACTGGCGCGTCGAATATCCGTTCGTCGTGTTGTTCCCCGATGACGAAGCCGAAGTGCGGGGCCTGGTCGAGGGATGTATCGAGCTTGGATTGACGATCGTGCCGCGCGGCGGCGGCACCGGCTATACCGGCGGCGCGGTGCCGCTGACGGCGAAGTCGGCGGTCATCAATACCGAAAAGCTCGAGCGGTTGTCGAATATCGAGCCGGTGACGCTGACTGGCCAGGAGCGCCCCGTCGCCACGATCGACTGCGGCGCCGGCGTCGTGACGAAGCGCGCGATGGACGCAGCCGACGTGGCCGGACTCGTGTTCGCGTGCGATCCGACATCGGCCGACGCGTCGTGCATCGGCGGCAACGTCGCCGTCAATGCCGGCGGGAAGAAGGCGGTGCTGTGGGGCACGGCGGTCGACAATCTCTTGTCGTGGCGCATGGTCACGCCGGACGCGCAGTGGCTCGAGGTCACGCGGCTCGATCACAACCTGGGCAAGATCCACGATGCGCCGATCGCGACGTTCAGGCTCGAGTGGCTCGATGACGACGCGCGCCAGGTGACGCGCACCGAAACGCTGCGCATCGAAGGCACGACGTTTCGCAAAGTGGGACTCGGCAAGGACGTCACCGACAAGTTCCTGGCCGGTCTTCCGGGCGTTCAGAAGGAAGGTTGCGACGGCATCGTCACCAGCGCGCGCTTCGTGCTGCACCAGATGCCCGGCGCGATCCGAACGTTCTGCCTCGAGTTCTTCGGGTCCGCGCACGAGTCGACGCCGTCGATCGTCCAGATCAAGCGCTTCCTCGATACGCGCCCGCACGGCGCGATCCTCGCCGGTCGCATCGGTTGCAATCGGCGGATCCCCGCTGCTGCGCGTCGAATCTTCCTCTTGACGACGTCGCCGCGTATCGAAGCACCGTTGCCGCCCGTCGGGGTAACGCCGCCCGTGGTCCGAACCACGGGCGTGGCCATGCTATAAGCATAAGTCGTGCGTTTCGGACGCGCCTCGCCTGGCGCCATGCCGTGCGGCCGCGCCGACGCAAGAAAAGACCAGGCGCCCAAGACCCCATGGCGGAAACCGCCCCGAAGCTCTCGCCGCCCGCCGACGATCCGCCGCCGCTTGCCTACGCCGATCTGGACGGCGCGAAGAAGTGGGCGAAATCGCTGCCACTCCTGCCCGTCGCGCAGGCTTACGACGGGTTGATCGGTCAGCTTCGGGCGCTCTCCGCTGCGACGCTGCCGCCCCGCGAGCGCGCGAAGCTTTCCGAGGTGATGCGTGAGCCGGTCCTTCACCTCCATAACGAGCTCGCGCGGCGCTTTGCGGGCAAGCCGCAGCCGGCGGGCGAGCGCGAACTCGAGGCGACCGATCAGGCGCTCGCGATGTGGCACGCGCTCTGGGAGCAATACTCCGCGTGCTTGAAGCCGCTCCTCGAAGGAGATCCTGAGCTCGCCGGCGTCAAGGCGAAGGTTCTGCAACGCGGCCTCGCCGTCGGCAAGCAGCTTCTGCTTGTGCACGGGCTTGCCCGTCGCGTGCCGCCGTCGTCGCTTTGGCAGGAATTGCACGCCTACTACCGGCTTGCCGAGATGCTCGAGAGCGCGGTGCAGGCGGTTTCGGACGATCTTGCCCCGAACGCCGTCGGCATCTCGTGCTATTCGACGTACAGCCACGCGTTGCTGTTCGCGCTCGCCGATCCGTGCAGCATGACGGTTCGGCAGATCGAGATCGCCGATCGCTGGCTGTCGCAATGGGCGCGCAAGGTGTTCCCGTACGCCGAGCAGCGCGAGACCGAAGGTGTTTCGATCGTCGTTGACCTCGACGGCGGCGTCGGTGCGTCGCTCGCCGTGACGCAGCCGCGCAATCCGGCGGCGTCAATGCGCTTCTGCTATCCCGCCAAGCTTGCGACCAGCGTGCGCGGTCGACTGAAGCGCCTTGCGCAGGGCGCGAGTCCGGCGGAGCTCGGGCTCGGGCACGACGTTTCCGTCGAGCAGTCGATCACGCTGCTGTCGCACCTCGACGCTCGCTGGTATCAGACGCGCCAGCGCAACGACGTCGCGGCGCGGACCGTGGAGATGTGCGGTGGAGGATTGCGCGGTGCGTACTTCCGCATAGGGGGACGCACGTTCGATCGCAAGGATCCGCTCGGCCGGCTCACCTATCAGAACTCGCAGCACCTGGCGACGCTGGGCGCGCTGACTGACTACGATCGTTTCCGCGAGGAGGCCGAGCGCAATCTGCCCTGGGAGCACTGGCAGGGGCGTTACGAATGGAGGGAAGCGTCGCTGTCGCGCGTCGGCGCTGCGCACCATCGCTGGTTCCTCGAGCAACTCGTCACGCTGCGCGACGATGAGCGCACGCGTCTGGGCTACGTCACGCGCGTCGCGCTCGATGGGAAAGCGCTCGCGGTGGAAATCAAGCTGTGGCCCGGCACGCCGCGCACCTATGCGATCCGGCCGCAATCGTCCGCATTCTCCGAGGATCCGCCGCTTCCGGCTGTGGAGCTTGGCGAAACGCCGGAAGACAAACCGACGCTGATCCTGCCGCCACGCACGTTCTCGCCAGGCCGCCTGTTGCGGTCGATGGATTCGGGGCCCGAGCGGAAGTTCAAGCTCACGAAGATCGTGCAGCGGGGGGCGGACTACGAGCGAGTTGGTTTCGAGTAAAACGCGGTCGATTAATCCGATGAAAAACGCGTCGCCGGAGCGGTGGCGCTCGCTCGGTCCCCGGCGCACATTTTTCATCGGGGCGAAGTCAGGTGGGCGCCTTGGGGCGGCCCTGCGGCGCCCACGGTAATCGCAACCAAACAACGAGCGATGTGCGACGGCTGCCGTCTTCGGTCGCCAATCGCGGTAAACCATCGGACCTCTTGCCGCGTTCCGGTACGATGCGGCCCTTTCACATGCCGCTCGCTGCGAGGAGTCGTGATGAAGGGGTTTCTGTGGGCGATCGCCGGCGCTGCGCTCACCGCGGCGCCTGCGTTCGCGCAAAGCGCCGAGGATCTTCTGAAGAAGCACGCGTGCACCGTGTGCCATGCCGTCGACAAGAAGATCATCGGTCCTCCGTACAACGACGTTGCGGCGAAGTACAAAGGCGATGCGAAGGCGCCGGCGATGCTGATGGACCGGGTCAAGAAAGGCAGCGTCGGGATATGGGGACAAGTCCCGATGCCGCCGAATGCGGCGGTCCCGGATGCGGACATCAAGACGATGGTCACGTACATCATGGGACTCAAGAAGTAGCGTCGCGTGCCGGCACGGGCGATTCTCGAACGTGCGCTTTGACAGCGCATCGCCGCAACGGTAACCTTCGCGCTCCCTCGCAGGAGAGAGTGCGTCGCGAAGTCGAGCGATGCACCGCCGAAGGCGCAAGGCCCGAAACCGCTCAGGCAAACGAACTGCGAGGGCGCAGCACCATCTGGAGAGCGGCTTGGTTCAAGCGTCGAGGTCGACGCTTCGCTAAAGTCCACCGAAGGGGCACGCGGAAACGGCTCGGCAACGAGCGTTTCGGCCAATCTCTCAGGTAAAAGGACAGACGGGCGACGTTGAAGGCGCTTCATTGGCGTCGTCGATGTCGACCAGCCTTTCCGAGAGATCGACGACGTGCTGAAGACCACTCCGCTCGATGCGCTGCACCGCGAAGCCGGCGCGCGCATGGTCGACTTCGGCGGCTACGCCATGCCGCTCAATTACGGCTCGCAGATCGAAGAGCATCACGCCGTGCGGCGCAGCGCCGGCATGTTCGACGTCTCGCACATGCGGGCGCTCGACTTGCACGGCGCGCAAGCGCAGGCGTTTCTTCGCCTGGCGTTGGCGAACGATGTCGCGAAGCTGGCGACCGCGGGACGCGCGCTCTATTCCTGCCTGCTGCGCGACGATGGCGGCGTGCTGGATGACCTGATCGTCTATCGAACCGGCGAGCTCGCCTGGCGCATCGTCGTGAATGCATCGACGGCGCAGAAGGACGAGGCCTGGTTTCGCGCGATCGCCGACCAAACGAAGTCGCCGTTGTCGATCGAGCCGCGCGATGATCTCGCGATTATCGCCGTCCAGGGGCCGCTTGCGCGCGAGAAGATGTGGCAGGCGCTTGCTGGCAGCGAGTCCGTGACGTCGAGCTTGAAGCCGTTTCACGCGACCCAGTTCGGTGACTTCTTCATCGCGCGCACCGGCTATACGGGCGAAGATGGCTTCGAAATCATTCTGCCCGCGACGAAGGCCGCGTCGACGTGGCACGCGCTTCGCGACGCGGGCGTCGCGCCTTGCGGCCTCGGTGCCCGCGATACGCTGCGCCTCGAAGCCGGACTGAATCTCTACGGTCAGGACATGGACGAGACGGTCACGCCGCTCGAGTCCGGCTTGAGATGGACCGTGAGCATCGATGGCGATCGGGACTTCATCGGCAAGCATGCGATCCTAGACGCGAAGCCGACGCGTAAGCTCGCGGGCCTTGTGCTCGACGGTACGGGCGGGGTGTTGCGCGCCCATCAGGCCGTGCATAGCGCGCATGGCGCCGGCGAAATCACGAGCGGAACGTTCTCGCCGACGATGAGCCGCTCGATCGCGCTCGCGCGGATTCCATCCGCGGTCACGCTGGGCGAGAACGTCGACGTCGATGTGCGCGGCAAGCGGTTGCCCGCGCGCGTCGTCAAGCCGCCGTTCGTGCGCAACGGCAAGGTGCTGGTTTAGAGAGCGACGACACGACAAGGAGCATTGTGATGGAACTACCCGGCGATCGACGCTATACGAAGAGCCACGAATGGGTGCGCAGCGAGTCCGACGGCACGCTCGCGATCGGCATCACCGACCATGCGCAGGAAGCGCTGGGCGATCTCGTGTACCTCGACCTGCCCGAAGTCGGCCGCGGTTTGAAGGCTGGCGAAGCGTGCGCGGTCGTGGAATCGGTGAAGGCGGCGTCGGATGTCTATGCGCCGGTTTCGGGAGAAGTCGTTGCGGTGAACGACGCGCTTGCAGGCGCGCCCGAGACGGTCAATGCCGACGCGTGGAATTCATGGCTCTTCAAGATCAAGCCCGCCGGGGACGACCTTTCCCATCTGCTCGACGCCGACGCCTATCGCGCAAGCGTGGCAGCGGCGTGATCGCCGCTTTTCTGACGCCTGTCCTCTGACTTCTGTCTCCTGACTCCTGACTTCTGACTCCTGACTTCTGACTCCTGTGTCTTTCTCTGATCGTCACATCGGCAGCTCCCCCGACGAGCAGGCGCAGATGCTCGCCACGCTCGGTTTTGCTTCGCGCGCCGCGATGATCGATGCGGTTGT
>DATLNR010000102.1:0-31527 GCA_035536655.1 Casimicrobiaceae bacterium | reverse complement strand
GGCTGTTGATGCCGTCGCAGGCGACGACGATGTCGGCCTCGAACGCCTGCGCGGCTTCGACTTCGTCGACGACGTTGTCCTCGAACCGAAGCTCGACACCAAGCTCCATGCAGCGCCGCTGCAGGATGCCGAGCAGGCGCTTGCGACCGATGCCGCAGAAGCCGTGTCCCGAGGATGTGATCGTACGGCCGCGAAAGTGGACGTCGATGTCGTCCCAGTGGTTGAACGCGCTTTCGATCTCGCGCGCGGTCTTCGGATCGGCGGCCGCGAGATTTCCAAGCGTCTGATCGGAGAACACGACGCCCCAGCCAAACGTGTCGTCGGCGCGGTTGCGTTCGTGGACACGGACGTCGTGCCCCGCGCCGCGAAGCTTGAGCAACAACGCAAGGTAAAGGCCGGCCGGACCGCCGCCGACGATCAGGACCCGCATCCCCGACCTCTCGCGCTCATTGCCCAAGCTGATTGCCCAACCTCATTGTCCAAGTATAAATAATTGTGAACTAAAGTAAAGCGCCGTTTGACGCGCGACCGGGGTCAAGTCGGCCGGACGGCCTAGACCGAAAGCGCGATGGCGCGCGCGGGCGTGCGCGCCGCAGGCTCTCGTCGTCGAGGGACGGGAGTCGCGAATGTCGCAACCGAACCGAAGGAACCGGGCGTTTACGCTCATCGAGCTCTGCGTCGCGCTCGCAATCGCGGCAGTGCTGTTCGCCGTCGCGTTGCCGTCGTTCGCGCGCTATGTGACCGAACAGAAGCTTCTCGCTGAAGCGCGCCGCCTTTCGGAAGCGATCGCCGTCGCGCGGAGCGAAGCGATCAAGCGCAACACGCACGTGGTCGTCTGCGCGAAGACGCCGACGCAGGACTGTGGCACCGCCACGCATTGGCACGAGGGCTGGGTGGTGTTCGAGGACCACGACGGCAACGCCGAAGTCGATGCCGGCGACGTTCTGTTCGCCCATGACAACGCCGCCGCGAACGGCGTCACGATCACCGGCAATCGCCCGGTCGCGCGGTATCTGCGATTCGACTTCATGGGCCAGGCGCGCATGATCAACGGGGCGCTGCAGATGGGTACGATCACCGTCTGCAGGTCCGGCCTCGTCGGCTACGAGGTCGTCGTCGCCAACGCCGGCCGCACGCGCATCGACCGGACCCCGGGACCCTGCCCGTAAAGTCCTTCGACCGTTCATTCGCGCTGGCACGACGCGTGCTCCACCGCGCCGCCGCTTGTTCTCCCGGGCCGTCCTTCGATCGGGTCTGCGTTGTTGCGGAAGGGACGTTTCCGTAGCATCGCCGACGTCAATGGGGAGGAAGTCGATGCTTCGCACGCACTGCCGCACCGCGTCACCGGCACACCCGCCTGATGGCCGCGAGCGCGGCTTCACGCTGATCGAAGTGATCATCGCGATCCTGATCGTGGGCATCCTCCTCGCGATCGCGGTCCCGCAGTACACCGAGTACGTCCGCCGCTCGCGGATCATCGATGCGACGTCGCAGCTCGACGATTTCCGCGTGCGGATGGAGCAGTACTTCCAGGACAACCGAACCTATCAGGCGGTCGGCGGTGGCGGCGCTTGTGGAGTAGCGGACCCCGGATTCACGGCGGGAACATCGCCGTTCCAGATCCTTTGCACCCTCGCATCGGCGACCGGGTACACGGTGAACGCCAACGGCCAGGCCGCGAAGGGCATGAACGGGTTCCAATACCGAATCATCGTCAGTCCTGCGGGCTTTGCGCGTGACACCGTCGGTGTGTACGGCACCTGGTCGCTTCCCTCGCCGAACAACTGCTGGGCGGTTCGCAAGGACGGGTCGTGCAGCTAGCCATGCGCATTCGCGGTTTCACCGTCATCGAACTTCTCGTCGGGATCACGATCTTCGCGATCCTGATGCTGCTCGCGCTGCCGACGATGCAGGATTTCATACACAACACGCGCATCCGCAATACGGCGGACTCCATTGCAAACGGCGTTCGGCTCGCGCAAGTGGAGGCGATCCGACGCAATCAGCCGGTCGAGTTCATCCTCGATGCAGACGGCTGGCGGGTGAACGATCCCAATCCAGGCCCGTTCACGGGCACTGTCCAATCCGAGAATTTCAGCGACGCGAAGAATCAGTTGACGATCGCCGCGCAGCCGCCCGGCGCGCTGCGCCTCGCATTCAATGCGATCGGTCAGTACCTGAACGCGCCTGATCCGGACATCAGTCCGCTGGCCGCGCCGGATCCGATCGCGTTCATCAACATCACGACCGCGGCGATCGCCTCGCCGAAGGATCTTCGCGTCGTCGCAACCGGCCCCGTCGGCATCCGTGTCTGCGATCCCGACTTCACCAATCTGCTGGATCCGAAGACCGGATCGATCGCGTGCCCATGAACGCTCAGAGGCGCGCGAAGCGTTGTCGTCGTCACGACGCGTCGCAACAGTGCGGCGGCTTCCTGCTCGAAGCGATGGTCGGCATCCTGATCTTCACGCTCGGCGTGCTCGGCCTCGTCGCGTTGCAGGGCCGCGCGATCGCTTATCAGAGCGACGCCGTGTATCGCGGCGAAGCGGCCTATCTCGCGAACGCTTATGTGTCGAGGATGTGGGCCGACTCGCACGCCAATCTGCCGCTGCTCTACGCGCTTCCGGGCCAGCCGCAGTACGAGATTCTCAAGGCTCAGGTGGATCTTCTGCCCGGCGCAACACTGATCCCGGGAAATCCGCAGGTGACGATCACCCAGACGGCGCCAGGCGGCGTGCTGGTCGATCCGATCACCGGCATCACGCTCACGCAGAGCGGCACCCTCGTCAACGTGATCATCAGCTGGCGCCCGCCGAAACGCGAGAAGGAAGGCAGCGCCGGGAACATCGATCACAACTACGAGATGACGACGATCATCGCGCACAACCAATGATGGCGACGCGATCGCATCCGCGACTCGAGCAGCGAAGCCGCGGCTTCGGCCTCGTCGAGATCATGGTTGGCGTCACGATCGGCCTGCTTGCGCTCCTGATCGTCTACCAGGTGCTGAACCTCAGCGAAGGTTATCGGCGCACGACGATGGCGGGCGGCGACGCGCAATCGTCCGGCATGATTTCCTCGTTCGTGCTCGCGGGCGACATCGCCAACGGCGGTCATACGATCGCCGAAGGGGCGGCGCCGCTGGCCGCATGCGGAAGCACGGGCAACTTCGCAACCACGTGGCGTCCCATCCCGGTGCTGATCACCGACGGCGGAGCGGACGACATCTCCGTTTCGTTCGCGATCTTCGGCGGTGTGAACCGTAGGCTGGTCTCCCCGCTGGATCTGTTCGCAGCCGCGCTTCCGGGCGGCAACGTTCAGGTGCAAAGCCCCCTTGGCTTTCATGGAAGCCATGCGAACGAGGCCGCGCACATGTTCGTCATCGGCAACATCCTGACCGGTCTATGCGAAGCGGTCACGATCGGCAACTGGGGCGGGCCGATCGACCCGCTTCGGCCGCGCGCAGCCGGCTTCAACGCCGCGACCGGCGTCGTGACCATCACGCCGGCGCCGCCGATCGCCAACGCCTACGCGCAGGGTTCGTCGTTCCTGCTGAACCTCGGCGCGAACAATCGCGTCCGCAAGGTGCGCTACGACGTCGCCGGCGGCGTCATCCGCCGTACCGATCTGATCGCGGGCGGCGCGCCCAACCCGATCGTCAGCAACGTCGCGTTGATGACCGCGCAATACGGTCTCGACACGAACAACGACAACGTGATCGATACCTGGACCAATGCGCGCAACGCACCGTGGCGCGCGGTCGACGTGCTCGTCGCGCCGGTCCAGCAACTGCGCCAGATCCGCGCCATTCGAATCGCGACGGTTGTGCGGAGCTCGCAATTCGAGCGGGCGAAGGATGCCGAGGGCCGCGATACCGAAGCCTCGGTACAAGCCGACTTCACGCGGACGTTGTTCGATTGCCACGGACTCCTTCCGTGCTCGGGCGAGATGCTGAACGTGACGATCCCGGGAACCGCGGGCTATCGCTATCGCGTGTTCGAGCAGGTCATCCCGCTGACCAACCAGATCTGGAACACGACATGACGCGTGCCCGCTTGCCCCGCGCGTCGCTCGTGCTGCCCCATCGGCAGCGCGGCATCGTCGTGTTCGTGGCGCTCATCGCCATCGTCATGCTGAGTCTCGCCGCCGTCGGACTGATGCGCAATGTGAACACGAGCACGCTCGTCGTCGGCAATCTCGCGTTTCGACAGGCGGCGCAGGCGATGGCGTCGGCCGCTGTCGAGAAGGCGATCTACGACATGTTCGACGGACCGGGTCCGCCGATCGCCGATCACCGGTTCCATAACACCGTTCTCAATTACTACGCGTCGTTGCAACCGAACCAGGATGCCATGGGGGTGCCGTTTGCGCTGCAGGGCGACAGCACGATGCCGAATTACCCGGGCGGCGCGCAGAAGATGACCGATCGGCCCGTGGGTCAGGGCGAGTTCACCGCGTACTACATCATCGAGCGCATGTGCGACGACGACGCGATCGGCTTCAACGCGATCGCGATGCAGGCGGATTGCGAAATGATCCCGCCGAAGCAGTCCACGGCGAAGGAAACCAACATTCCCCGAGGGATCGTGCTGCCAAGAATCCCGTTCTACCGGATGACCGTTCGCGTGAACGGACCCGGCAACTCGGTCGCCTATTCGCAGGCGATGCTGCGCTGACCCCTTTCGAGGTCGAACATGAGCAACCGTCCGCAATCCTGGAAACGCACGCTGGCGACGCTGCTGTCCCTGCAGATCGCGTTGTCGCCGCTCGAGCCTGCGTTCGCGCAGCTCACCAAGCTTGCCGACGAGCCGATCGGCATGTCGCCGACGGCGCCGCCGAACATCATGCTGACCGTCGACGACTCGACGAGCATGCGAGCGGACTTTCTGCCCGACTATGTCGTCCAGACGGTCCCCGGGTCGGCCGGTCCGGTGGGCGGCTTTTGCCGTGACGTCAACGGCTTGATGAACGTGCCTTGCGGCACGATCGGCTCGCCAAGCTCACCGGGCTACGTGTACGCGCAAGGCACGAACCTCTCTCCCGCGACGCCGTATCAGCGCTACCACGCTAGCTTTGCGAACAGCACCGTTCCCGACTGGCCGCGCATGTGGCCCGCTCCTGCGCACAACGCCGCGCTGAACCGGCTCTACTACGACCCGGCGATCACCTACTCGCCCCCACTCAACTACGACGGAACGGCGTATCCGAACCAGACGACGATGACCAGCGTCGTCGCGGATCCGTGGGCCGCGGTGAAGAAATACGAGAACATGACGCAGCCGCTCCTCGTCGGCATGTGGTGCAACACCGACTGGCCGTCCAACCCCGCGGTCAACAACTTGCCGACCAACACCGCGAACTGGGATCCGAAGGCCGGAGGCGGCGCCGACTGTCGCATCAACGGCACCGACTACTCCGGCATCGTCGGCAACGCGGCGCCGGCCGATTACATGTACCCGTGGAGAAAGTCCTCGGGCGTCGACGACCCGAAGTACTACTGGCGCAGCGGACCCGCGAAGACGCTTTGGTGCGACCCGGCGTCGGCGAAATGGCCCAAGGTGCTGCCCTGCACCAACAACTACGGCCCCGGCTCGTGTCCCGGCGGCACCTATATCCCGCCTGGCACCGATCCGCAACAGTGTTTCGACAAAGGGGTGCGGAACGGTTGCGTCGGTCCGGTGACCTATAGCCCGGCTGGCTGCAACACCAACCCTGCATACGGCGCGCCCGGACCCTGCGTCGGCTCCGAATGCCTGGTTTGCAACACGAATGCGTGCCCCACCGGACCGGTCGGCCGTGTCGGACGTTGCCATCTCAAGGCCAGCGGAACGGGTGGAAGCGGAGCCAACTGCGACTGCTCGCCGGCCGGCTGCACGGTCAATCCGACGCACGCCGCGTGCACGCCCTACCCGAAACCCGGCATCGGCACGTGCTCGAACGGCATTACTCCTGTTCCCGTCTCGACGACCTGCTCGAACGCGGGTGGCGGCTGCGGCGTCAAGCTGTACGACCCGATCGCGAAGACCAACAGCGGCCTGACGATGCTGCAGGACGCGAACGGCCCGGGCGAGGTGTGCCGGCGCAACAATCAAGCCTATGCCGGGGTCACGGCGTCGCCGTTCAACTACCCCAAGGCGCCCTATACGAGCGCGCAGAGCGGCGGCTGCGGATCGATCGCGACGCACGCGTCGATCAAGCGCCACTACTGGAAGACCAGCGTCGAGTGGTGCGTCAACAAGATCACCACCGCCAACGACAAGTGGAACGGATTCGGCCTTGCGGCTGCCGGACAGTGCCAGGACGAGCACGACATCGCGCACCCGTTCCCGCGCTATTACAAGTACGGCGTGCGCAAGACCGATCCCGAATATCTCGACAATTACACGTACGGCGCGTTCGAGCGCGTGGACCTCGAGGACAACATCGGCGTCACGCATACCCACACGTTCTACGACAAGCTGGGCCAGTTGCAGACGATCGTGCGCAACGGACAGCAGGAAATGCGCAACTACGCCAACTGGTTCGCCTACTACCGCACGCGGATCCAGGCGGCGAAGACGGTGATCTCGCAGAACTTCAGCTATCTCGACGACCAGTTCCGCGTCGGATTCCATACGCTTTCCAACAACCCGGCCTCGTCGTTCGTCAACATCGCGCCGTTCGACGCGCTGGCCGGAGGGCAGAAGCAGCAGTGGTACACGCAGCTCTTCAACATCGACATCCAGATGGGCCGGCAGACGCCCAACATGGATGCGGTCGTGCGCATCGGCGAGCTGTTCAAGAACGGCGGCAGCGCGAGCCTCGCCGGCGCGACCGACCCGATCACGCTGTCGTGCCAGAAGAACTACCACATGCTGTTCACCGACGGGATCACCAATCAGCCCGCGCTGCCGGCGGTGGTGGCCGGCAACATGGACAACATGGTGCCGCCGCTGCCGCAGCCGATCGCTGTCGTGCCGCCGATCGTCGCCGGATCGGCCTGGCCCGCGCTCTATCGCGAGAACACCGGCGCGTCGCTGGCCAACACGATGGCCGATTTCACGACGAAGTACTGGGTGACCGACCTCCGACCGGCAATGACCAACAACGTGCCGCCGAGCACGCGCGATCCGGCACCGTGGCAGCACTTGAACTTCGCGGCGTTGTCGCTCGGGACCGAGGGAACACTCGCCGGAGCCTCGCCGCCGGCAGTCGAAGCGAAGATCGCCGCGGGCACGGTGAAATGGCCGACGCCGGTGCCGAACCCGTTTCAGCCGAATGCGACCGGCGTCGACGATCTCTGGCACGCAGCGGTCAACTCGCGCGGACGCTTCGTCAACGCGAAGACGTCGGCCCAGCTCGGGCGTGGCATCGCCAACATCCTCTCCGACATCACGAGCCCGGCGGGATCGGGGTCCGGTCCGACATTCGCCAATCCGAACATTTCCGCGGGCAACAATCACACGTACGTCGCGAGTTTCGAGCAGGGATGGGGCGGCACCGTGCAGAAGGTGCAGGTCGACACGCAGACGCTGGCGCCGCTCGCGGTCGTCTGGGATGCGAAGACGCAACTCAATACCCAGTTGACGGTGCTGCCCGCCCCGAACGACAAGCCCTGGTACACGAACCGCCGAGTCGTCACAGTCAACGAGAGCGGGATAGCCGTGCCGTTCCTGCCCGGCAATCTGGGCCCCACGCAGATCTCCACGTTGGGACCCGATCTCGCCTACCAGACGCGCGTGATCGAGTATGTCCGCGGCCGTCGCGATCAGGAAGGCGACGACGATGGCCAGTTCCGCATCCGTTCGAGCCCGATCGGCGACATCGTCGATTCGCAGCCGATGATCATCGGCCCGGCCGATCAGGACCTGTGGCCGTTCGACGACGCCAACGACCCGGGCTACAGCGCGTTCTGGAACAGCCAGCTCGGGCGTCCGAAGCGCATCTACGTCGGCGCGAACGACGGGATGATGCACGTCTTCGACGAGGCGACCGGTGATGAGGTCTGGGCGTTCATTCCACGCGACTTCTATCGTTCTGCGCCGCCGGTCAGCAACGACAAGGCGGGCCTGATCGGCCTCACCTACCAGCCCGGCGGCCTGCCGATCTACGACCACCGGTTCTACGTCAACGCCACGCCGCGCGTGATGGATGCGGACCTCGCCGGCATGTGGAAGACGATCGTCGTCGGCGGGCTCGGCAAGGGCGGCAAGAGCTATTTCGCGCTCGACGCCACCAACCCGGGCACCGTCACGACCGAAGCGGCCGCAGCCAGCAAGTTCCTGTGGGAGTTTCGCCACGCTGACCTTGGCTTCACGTACGGCCGCGCGACGATCGTGAAGACGCGCGCCCATGGCTGGACGGTGATCGTGCCGTCGGGCTACAACAACGCGAGCGGCGAGGGCAAGATCTTCATCCTGCGCGCGAGCGACGGCGCTTTGCTGAAGACGATGTCGACCAGCGCCGGCACCCCGGGCAATCCCAGCGGCCTCGCGCACATCGCCGGGTTCACCAAGGACTTCCGCAACCAGGTCGTCGAGCAGATCTATGGCGGCGACCTTTTCGGCAACCTGTGGCGATTCGATCTCTCCGATCCGAATTCCGCCAGCTGGGTCGTCGAGAAGATGGCGGTGCTGACCGATGCGGGCGGCGCGGCGCAGCCGATCACAACGCCGCCGCGCATCGACATCGACGTCGCCAATGGCGTGGATCGCTGGGTGTTCATCGGAACCGGCAAGCTGACGCACGAATGCGACCTCACGGACTTCGCCGCAGCCAATCCGGTTCCGTGTACCGGCAACCCGAACCCGAACCAGGTGCAGACGATGTACGCGATTCGCGACGGCACGCTCGAAGCGCCGTGGACGATCGCGGCGCCGATCATGCGGTCGACGCCCGGCATGCAGGCAGTCACCGGCATCGCAGGCCTTGGCGCGAACGTCATCTCGCCGAAGGGCTGGTACGACGACCTCAACGATCAGCCGGGGCTTCCGCCGGGACGCATCATCAAGACGCCGGTTGCAACCGTGGGGCTCATCGCGTACATCGCGTCGAGCCAGCCGATCGATCCTTGCGAAGTCGGATTGCCGGCAACGATCTACGTGCGCCAGTTCGGTAACGGCGAATCCAAGCTCACCAACGGCGTTGGCGGTCCGCTCATCGAGTCGCTGTACGAACCGCAAGGCGCTGGCGGCTTCGACGTCGTGGCGACTTATCCGCCGGGGTGTACACCGGGCGCGTGCGTGCCGGACATCAAGCTCGTCGTGCTGTCGACACAAACGCAGATCCTGACCTTCGGCGCCAAGCTGCCCGGCATCACCGGTGAACGCCGGATGTCGTGGGGACAGCTCGGCCAGTAGCGGGCGCGCGGACCGTTCATGGCCTCCCGGGACCCGGGAGGCCATTTTTTCGCCGATGTCACGAGCGATTGCCGCGGCCCGACGGCCATGCGATGTTCCGCCGATGAGGGGATCGGAGGAACGACCGGACGCGCCGCCGCTGCGAGTCGCATATGACAACGCAGCGCCCGCGCGGACGCTCGCGGTTCCCCTCGCCGCTTCGATCGCGGTTCATGCGCTGATCGTCGTCACGCTGGTTACGTTGACCAGTGACCGGCGGGACGCACTGGCACGCATCGACGTCGACCCGATCCGAGCGACGCTTACCTCGTCAGAAACGCGGTTGTCGATGCCGATTCCGCGTGCGATGGATACTCCGCAACCTCGGCCTGCGGAGACTTCGGAGGCAACCGCGCAGCGATTGACGTTGCCGTCGCTTCCGGCCGTTCCGCAGCCGAGATCGCCGAACGGAAACGTTTTCGTCGAACCGCTTTCCGTTGACATACCGGTGCAACAGGACATGGAGGCGACGGTCCACGCCATCTACCCGAACGCCGTGCGCACGCAAGTCGTATTCGACGTTCCGCCGCCCAGCCTTTATCCGAAGGAAGCGGCGAAGCGACAACCGCATCTGTTGGTGCATGTCCTCGTCGTCGTCGACGAGGACGGCCGTGTCGAGCTCGCACAGGGCACAATGGACGACGCGATCTACGCGCCGGCTATCCGCGGCATGCTCGCCAAAGCGAAGGCGCAGCCGCTCGTCATCGACGGCAAGCCGCGTTCAAGCTGGTCGCTCGTGTCGTTTCTGTTCGAGTACGCCGGCGAGCGCTGACCGCGGTCAGCCCATGACCGGCATATGGAATCCCGGAGCCGCGCTGCCGTCGTCTGGCCAGCGCGACGTCACCGCCTTGATGCGCGTGTAGAACCGCACGCCGTCCATGCCGTGGACGTGCAAGTCGCCGAACAACGAGTTGCGCCAGCCGCCGAACGAATAGAAAGCCATCGGCACCGGGATCGGCACGTTGATACCGACCATGCCGACTTCGATGTCCTCCTGGAATCGGCGGGCCGCGTGGCCTGACCGAGTGAAGAGCGCGACACCGTTCGCGTAAGGGTTACGGTTGACCAGCGCGATCGCGTCCTCGAGCGATTCGACGCGCACGACGGATAACACGGGCCCGAAGATTTCCTCGCGATAGATCGACTGCTCGGGTTGCACGCGGTCGAACAACGTCGGCCCGACGAAAAATCCGTTCTCGTGACCGGGGACGTTGATTCCGCGGCCGTCGACGACGATGTCCGCGCCCTCGCTCAACCCGGCATCGATCAATCCGACGATGCGATCTCGCGCAGCGCTGGTCACGACCGGGCCCATTTCGACATCCGCCTCCCCGGGACCCGTAGTGACGTTGCGCGCTCGCGCCGCAAGTCGTTCGACCAGTGTATCGGCGACCTCGCCGACCGCAACGATCGCCGAGATCGCCATGCAGCGTTCCCCCGCCGAGCCGTACCCGGCGCCAATGATCGCCTCGACGGTGAACGGAAGATCCGCATCCGGCATCACGATCGCATGGTTCTTCGCGCCGCCCAAAGCCTGCACGCGCTTGCCGTTGCGCGTGCCGGTCTCATAGATATACCGCGCGATCGGCGTCGAGCCGACGAACGAGATCGCGCGGACGTCGGGATGCGAAAGCAGCGCATCGACCGACTCCTTGTCGCCGTGCACGACATTGAACACGCCGTCGGGAAGGCCGGCTTCCTTCAAGAGTTCCGCGAGCCGCAGCGACGTCGTCGGGTCGCGCTCCGAAGGCTTCAGCACGAACGTGTTGCCGCACGCGATCGACACGGGAAACATCCACATCGGAACCATCGCCGGAAAGTTGAACGGCGTGATGCCGGCGCAGACGCCGACCGGCTGGCGGATCGAGTAAGCATCGACGCCGGTGCCGACGTTCTCGCTGTGCTCGCCCTTCAGCAGATGCGGGATGCCGCTTGCGAACTCGACGACTTCGATGCCGCGCGTGATCTCACCCTCCGCATCGACGAGCGTCTTGCCGTGCTCCTGCGTGATGATGCGCGCGAGGTCCTTGCGGTGCTCGTGAAGCAACTCGCGAAACCGCATCATCACGCGCGCGCGCCGTAGCGCCGGCGCATTGCGCCACGCAGGCAACGCTTCGGAGGCCGAGCGTACCGCCGCGTCGACGTCATCGCGATTGCCGAGCGGCACGTGGCGGATCACCTCGCCGGTCGCGGGATTGGTGACTTCGCCGTAACGCTTGGTCGTCGCGGCGATCGTTCGTCCGCCGATCCAAAGCGGAATGCGTTCGAGCGTGGTCAGGTCCATGCGATTCTTTCTATGGCGCTTCGTCATGCGCAAAGCGCACCAATCGATCGACGTAGCGCGCGATCAGGTCGACTTCGAGATTGACGGGCGAGCCGGCGGCCATCCGTCCGAGCGTCGTGGAGCCCAGTGTATGCGGAATCAGGTTCACGGCAAAGCTTGCGCCGTCGACGTCGTTCACCGTGAGGCTGACGCCCATGATGGCAATCGATCCCTTGCGCGCGATGAAGCGCGCCAGCGCAACCGGCGCTTCGACGACAAGCGTCACGTCGCCCGGCGATGCGTCCACCAGCGTGCACGAAACGACCGTTCCGACGCCGTCGACATGTCCGGCGACGAGGTGGCCACCGAGGCGATCACCCGCGCGCAGCGACTTCTCGAGATTCACCGCTCCGTCGGCGTCGAGCCCCGCCGTGCAGTCGAGCGTCTCCGGCGACACATCGAACGTCATGCAACGCAGCGCGGAGATCGCCGCAAACCCGGTGACGGTGAGACAGCAGCCGTTCACCGCGACCGAATCGCCGGTCGCCACGTCGGCGATGTCGAGATCGTGCGGCGCGACGGCAAGCTGCACGGCGCTGCCGCGCTTCGTCACCGAAACGATCGCGCCGACGGCCTGGACGATTCCGGTGAACACGCGCGATGAACGATCAGTCGACGACGCTCGCGCGGATGCGCAGGTCGCCGCCGATCCGGTCGACCGACTCGAAACTGCACCGCCACCGTTCTTCGAGACCGCGCGCCGCAGGGAACAGCGCAAGACCGCGCGCAGGATCGCCGAGCACCGAAGGCGCAACGTAGATCAAGAGCTCGTCGACAAGCCGGTCGTCGAGCAACGCGGCATTGAGGCGCGCGCCCGCCTCGACATGGACTTCGTTCAGTTCGCGCTGCGCGAGCGCGTGCATGAGCGCAGGAAGATCGACGCGACCATCCTTGTCCGGCAGCGAAAGATGCTCGACATCCGCTGGCCACGATGCATTGCGTATGCCGCTGCCGACGATCAACGCGCCGCCGCGCAACACGTTCGCTTCCGCCGGCGTGTCGCCATGCCGGTCGACGACGACGCGCAACGGCTGCCGGCTCGTCGCGACGGCGCGAACCGTCATTCGCGGATTGTCGGCGAGCACCGTCCCTACGCCGGTCAGCACTGCACACGCGCGCGCGCGCCATGCATGTCCGTCATCGCGTGCGGGTTGACCGGTGATCCATTGGCTTGCGCCTTCATCGGTCGCCGTTCTTCCATCGAGCGTGATCGCCACTTTCAATCGCACGAACGGGCGGCCGCGCTCGATCCGGCATACGAATCCGGGATTGAGCGCACGTGCATGCTGTTCCAGGACGCCGGTCTCGACCTCGACGCCGGCGGCGCGAAGCTTGGCGGCACCACCGGTTGCGATGCGATTCGGATCTGCCATCGCCGCTACGACGCGGCGTACCCCTGAACGCAGCACAGCTTCCGTACATGGCCCGGTGCGGCCGACGTGGTTGCAGGGCTCGAGCGTGACGTAAAGCGTCGCGCCGCGCACATCGTGACCACGGTTCGCGGCATCGCGCAACGCTTCGATCTCGGCGTGCGGGGCCCCCGCCCTCGCGTGCCAGCCCTCACCGATGATCCCGTCGGCGGCGGCGATGACGCAACCGACGCGCGGGTTGGGCGACGTCGTGAAGAGCCCCTGCTCGGCGAGCGCAAGCGCACGCGTCATGAACTGCCGGTCGGCAGCCTCGCGGTCGTTTGCGCTCATGCGATTCGTTCAGCGCCGCGCGCGACGGCCGGGCGCCTCGACTTCGGCGAGCGCATCGTGGAAGTCGGATACGTCCTTGAACGACCGATAGACCGAAGCGAAGCGAATGTAGGCGACCTTGTCGAGCTTGTAGAGCTCCTGCATCACCATCTCGCCAAGCTCGCGGGCGGGAATCTCGCGTTCACCTCTCGCCAGCACGAGCTGCACGATCCGATTGATCGCCGCATCGACGAACTCGGTCGGCACCGGACGCTTGTGCAAGGCGCGCTGAAAGCCCACGCGCAGCTTCTGCTCGTCGAAATCGGCGCGCGAGCCGTCGCTCTTGACGACCTGCGGCATGCGCAGCTCAACGGTCTCGTAGGTCGTGAAGCGCTTCTCGCACGCCGAGCACTTGCGTCGCCGCCTTATCGAATCACCGGCTTCGAGGACGCGGGAGTCGATGACCTGCGTGTCGGCGGCGCTGCAGAAAGGGCACTTCATTGTCAGGGATCAGGAGTCAGAGGACAGGAATCAGATCCGCCGGCGTCTCCGGAGGCCGCGCATTGAGTGCGGTTGTTAAATCGTTTGTGACGACCACGAGCGATCATCGGCGCTCAAGCGCCGGCGCTGGAGACGCCGACGCTTCTGATACCTGTCCTCTGACTCCTGTTACCTGTATACGGGATATCGCTCCGTCATCTCCGCCACTGCCTTCCGCACACGCGTCACCACCGCATCCTTTTCGGGAGCGTCGAACAGGTCGGCGACCAGATGACCGAGCTCCTCGGCTTCGATTTCCGAGAAGCCGCGCGTCGTGATCGCCGGGCTGCCGATGCGAATGCCGGACGTCACCATCGGCTTCTCCGGATCATTCGGGATCGCGTTCTTGTTGACGGTGATGTTGGCCTTCGCGAGGGCCGCCTCGGCGTCCCTGCCGGTGATCTTTTTCGCGCGCAGGTCGACGAGAAACATGTGCGAATCGGTTCCGCCGGACACGATGCGCAAGCCGCGCTCGTGCAGCACCTTGGCGAGCACGCGCGCGTTCTCCAGCACGCGCTCCTGGTACACCTTGAAGTCGAGCCGCAGCGCTTCGCCGAGCGCGACCGCCTTGGCCGCGATCACGTGCATCAACGGCCCACCCTGCAGACCGGGAAACACCGCGGAGTTGAGCGACTTCTCGTACTGCGCGTTGGCGAGAACGATGCCGCCGCGCGGGCCGCGCAGCGTCTTGTGCGTCGTGGTCGTCACATAGTCGGCGACACCGACCGGATTCGGATAGACGCCGCCGGCGACGAGGCCCGCGTAGTGCGCCATGTCGACCATCAGCCGCGCGCCGCTTGCATCCGCAATCGCCTTGAATCGCTTCCAGTCGATCACGCGCGAATAGGCCGACGCGCCGGCAATGATGAGCTTCGGCCGATGCTTTTCGGCGAGACGCGCGACCTCTTCGTAGTCGATCAGCTCGGTTTCCGCGTGCAAGCCGTAGGCGACGACGTTGAACCACTTGCCGGACACGTTCACCGGCGAGCCGTGCGTCAGGTGGCCGCCGTGCGGCAGGCTCATGCCGAGGATCGTATCGCCGGGAACGAGCGCGGCAAAGAAGACCGCCTGGTTCGCCTGCGCGCCGGAATGCGGCTGCACGTTCGCAAAGTCGGCGTTGAACAGCCTCTTCGCGCGGTCGATCGCGAGCGTCTCGACGACATCGACGTACTCGCAACCGCCGTAGTAGCGTTTGCCGGGAAGCCCTTCGGCGTACTTGTTCGTGAGCTGCGACCCCTGGGCGGCGAGCACCGCGGGGCTCGCGTAATTCTCCGACGCGATGAGCTCGATGTGCTCTTCCTGGCGCCGATGCTCCGATTCGATCGCGGCAAACACGTCGGGGTCGGCTTTCTCGAGCGTGTGCGAGCGGGAGAACATGACCGTGAGAACCCTAAAAAGAGAGGCGACGCGGGAAGGCGCAACGATCTTAGCATCCCGGTCGCGCACGACTTCACCCTACGAAGGACGTCATCGAATCGGGGAAACCCCTATAATCCGTTGCCCCGAGCGAGATCGGGCGAAAGTCAAGCGCGGCGAGGATTGGATACAAAGTCGCCGGCGGGAGGGTTGACTTGAACGGCTTGCTGGCCTTGTCCCGGGCGATCGACGCGTTGAACAAAGCGCTTGCCCGCGTCGCCGACGCGGCTGTCGTATTCTCGGTCTTGATCAGCGCAGCGAACGCCATGGTGCGTTACGCGTTCGATATCTCGAGCAACGCCTGGCTCGAGATCCAGTGGTACCTGTTCGCCGTCATGGTGCTGCTGGGCGCGTCATACACGCTGCGCATGAACGAGCACGTGCGCGTCGACATCCTCTACACGCAGCTTTCGGAGCGCAACAAGCTCTGGCTCGACATCCTCGGAACGGTCTTCTTCCTCATCCCGTCGATGCTCGTCGCCGCCTGGTTCGCATGGCCGTTCTTCATGCAATCGTGGAACGTGCAGGAGACGTCGATGAACGCCGGAGGTCTGATCCGCTGGCCCGTCAAGCTGCTCCTACCCGTCGGCTTCACGTTGGTCGCGCTGCAAGGCGCCTCGGAGATCATCAAGCGCGTCGCGGCGCTGCGCGGTGATGCCGGCTTCCAAGCCGCCTACGAGAGGCCGGTGCAATGATCCCCATCGAGTGGATGCCGCCGCTGATGTTCGGCGGGCTGATCCTGATCATGCTGATCGGGTATCCGGTTGCGTTCTCGCTCGCAGCGCTGGGCCTCATGTTCGGCACGCTATCGGTCGCGCTGGGGTTTTTCGAGCCGTCGTTCCTTCAGGCCATCCCGGGGCGCATCTTTGGCAGCGTCATCGCCAACGAGCTTCTGCTCGCAATACCGTTCTTCACGATGATGGGATCGATCCTCGAGAAGTGCGGGCTCGCCGAGGACATGCTCGATTCGATGGGGCAACTGTTCGGCAGCCTGCGCGGGGGGCTTGGCTACTCGGTCATCATCGTCGGCTTCATCCTCGGCGCGATCACCGGCACGGTCGCCGCGCAGGTCATCGCGATGGCGCTCATCTCGCTGCCGGTGATGATGCGCTACAAGTACAACATGCGTTACGCGACCGGCGTGCTCGCCGCGTCCGGGACGATCACGCAGCTTGTCCCGCCGTCGCTCGTGCTGGTCGTGCTGGCCGACCAGCTCGGTCGCTCCGTCGGGGACATGTACCTCGGCGCGTGGGGACCGTCGGTGACGCAGGTGCTGATGTTTTGCCTGTTCACGTTCCTGATCAGCATCGCGAAGCCGCATTGGGTGCCGGGCATTCCGAAGGAGGATTTGACGCTGCGCGGCTGGCCGCTCTTAAGGAAGGCGCTCGCCGGCATTCTGCCGGCCGGCGTGCTTATCTTCCTCGTGCTCGGCACGCTGCTCCTCGGGCTTGCGACACCCACCGAAGGCGGTGCGATGGGCACGATCGGCGCACTCGTGCTGGCCGTGCAGCGCAACCCGGGGCTCGGACGGGTCGGACAGCGCGTGTTCTGGTTGGGCATCGTCGCCGCCGGCATCGCTGCGGTGATCGGCATCTTCGCGTTCAAGTCGGTGCCGTTCAAGATCGCGATCGCGGTGCTTTATGTCTGCATCGCATATGTCTGCATTCGCGGACTGTTCATTCCGGACCTGCGTGGGCTCCTGATTCGCGCGGTCGAAGGCACGATGCGGCTGACCGCGATGGTCATCTTCATCCTCATCGGTTCGACGTTCTTCTCGATCGTGTTCCAGGGCGTCTACGGCGGCCCATGGCTCGAGCACCTGCTGACGGACCTTCCCGGCGGCGCGTGGGGCTTCCTATTGGTCGTCAACCTGTTCGTGTTCTTCATCGCGTTCTTCCTCGACTTCTTCGAGATCGTCTTCATCATCGTGCCGCTCTTGGCGCCGATCGCTCAGAAGCTCCTTGCCCCGATCGTCGGCGAGGACGCCGCGCTGATCTGGTTCGGCGTGATGCTGTGCGTGAACCTGCAGACGTCGTTCATGCACCCGCCATTCGGGTTTGCGCTTTTCTACCTGCGCGGCGTCGCGCCGAAGGAAGTGAAGAGCTCGGACATCTACTGGGGCGCGATTCCGTTCGTCTTCCTGCAGCTCATTCTCGTTGCGCTGGTCGTTGCGTTCCCCAGACAGGTGACGATGTTCCTGCCGAAGCCCGTGCAATACGACCTGCAGAACATCCAGATCGACGTGCCCGGCATCGGGACCGAGGTCATCCCGAAGGCGGGCGAGCCGGAGAGGGGGATCGATCCGTTGCAGCAGCTGCTGAACAAGCAGGATGCGGATGCCGAGAAGGCGAATGAGGAATTGGAGAAGGCGTCGAAGAAGTGAAGGCGTTGAGCGTTGAGTGTGAACAACGCCAACCACCGCTCGCGACACGTCGTTGCCGCACGTTCGACGCCAAACGCTCAACCAGCAAAAAGCCCCGCTCTCGCGGGGCTTTTCGCGACCGCGCGCGGCTTCGCGCGCTATCCCTTCTTCGTCGCCGCCGGCGCGCCCTGCCCCGCCGTCGCCATGTAGTTGTCGAACGTCCCTTCGGTCACGCGGAACCAGAGGATCTGGTCCTTCTGGAATGCGATCGTGCTGTCGAGCAGCTTCTTGAAGTTCGCGTTTTTCGCGGCCGTCTCGGCATAAAGCTCCTGCGCCGACTTGTAGCAAGCGTCGAGCACCGCCTTGGGGAACGGGCGAAGCTGCGTTCCCGCGGCCACGAGCTTGCGCAGCGCCGGCGGATTCTGCGCGTCGTACTTCGCCATCATGTGCGTATTGCCGGCATGACAGCCTGCGAGAAGCGCAGCCTTGTACTCGGCCGGCAGCTCGTTGTACTTCGGCGTATTCGAGAAGACGTGCAAAGCGGGCCCGCCTTCCCACCAGCCGGGGTAGTAGTAGAACTTGGCCACCTTGTTGAAGCCGAGCTTCTCGTCGTCGTAGGGTCCGACCCATTCGGCGGCGTCGATCGTGCCTTTTTCGAGCGCCGGATAGATTTCGCCGCCGGCGATCTGCTGCGGAACCACGCCGAGCTTCGACAGCACCTGTCCCGCGAAGCCGCCGATGCGCATCTTCATGCCCTGCAGGTCGGCGACGGTCTTGATCTCCTTGCGATACCACCCGCCCATCTGCGCGCCGGTGTTGCCGCAAAGCATCGACGTGATGTTGTAGCTCTTGAGGAAGTCGTTGAAAAGCTGCTCGCCGCCGCCGTAGAACCACCAGGCGTCGTACTGACGCTGGTTCAAGCCGAACGGAATCGCCGTGCCGAACGCGAACGTCGGATCCTTGCCGACGTAGTAATAAGGCGCGGTATGCCCGCATTCGACAGTGCCGTTCTGCACCGCATCGGCAACCTGCAACCCGGGCACGATCTCGCCGGACGCGAACACCTGAATCGAGAAGCGGCCGCCGGTGATGTCGCTGACCGTTTTCGCCATCACTTCGCTGGCGCCGTAGATCGTGTCCAGCGCCTTCGGGAAGCTCGACGCGCAGCGCCACTTCATCGACGGTGCGGCTTGCGCGAAGACCGGTGCGGAGCCCGCGGCAAGAACGCCGGCGAGCCCGCTGTGCTGCAGGAATGAACGACGCTTCATGGTGCGACCCCTCCTGTGAGTGATGTGCCGCGCGCGGCGGTGCAGACGCGCGGATTCTAGACGATCCACGTGAAAACGTGTTCCCCTGATCGGAGGATGACGGCGGGCGTTGCAAGCGTCGTGGTCTACACCGTCAGCTTGCGAACCGCATGGAACAACGACCACGACCAGCCTGCCTGCCGCTCGAGCGCCTGCGTGAAGCGGATCAGGTAGCGCGCGTTTCCCGTGTCGAGCTCGACCATGCCGCCGGTTTGGAAGCGGTCTTGCGGGCCGATCAGGCTGCGTTGGGCCGACTGGCGGTTCTCCGCATGCGCGGGCAGATAGACGCCGAAGAACGGTCGATCGGAACCGGCGCGCGCAACATCGGTGGGCGTGCTCCAGGCGCGCATCAGCACACGAACCAGGCGCTTGGCGATGACTTCCGCGCCGACAGTGACCTCGTCGACCTTCTGCCTTTGCATGCGGCGGACGACGGCGAGCAGCCAATGCTCGCCATCGCGGATCGCAATCAGTTCGCCAAGTGTGGACGGCGCGTCCTTCGACGGCGCCAGCAGCCGGCATCCGCTGTCGCTGCGATCGACGAGCCGCCAGCTCGTGCCGCGGATACGCCGCGCCACCGACTCCGGGTTCTGCGTCGGATTCATCATCTGCGTGACTTCGTCGAAGCTCGCCGATATTGCGGCCGACCGCGCATGATCGGGCAGGCGATCGATCTCCGCGATCGCGCGCGTCAACGCCGAAAGGCCGACGACGACACGGACTTCGTTGTTCCCGCGCGTCCGTTGCGCGCGCGGAGCATGCGCGATCGCATCGGGTCCGAGCAAGCTTGCGAGCCGCATCAGGAGCAGACGCTGCTCGCGCGCCGGCAGTTCGCCCGGCTTTGCAACTTCGTCGTCGCGATCCGGCAGCCAGCGCAGCTGCTCGACGACGCGTGCGTAAGCGGGACCGGTGTCGAGCAGCAGCACGCGCCCCGGAACATTCGGCCGGTCGCGTCGGCGCAACCCTTGCGTGCCGGTCAGGTCGACGTAGAACGACGCGCCTTCACCCGGCGGCGACGTCAGTGTGAGCGATGGCGTCCAGTCGTCGAGCTGCCGCGCCACCCATTCCACCTGGTCGGGCGTAAAGTTGCCCGAGTCGAGCCGCATCAAGAGCAGCGCCTTCAGATATTCCTGCTCGAACGACACGCCGGGGCGCGCGAACGCGGCCGCGCCGTAAACCAGTTGTTCGCGCTGCCAACCGCGCATGCGCGCGAACTCGTACAACTCGTGGAACTCGCGCCATTGCGCCGGAATCCAGTGCCCATAGCGGAACAAGCGAAACTTGCCGTCGAGGCTCTTGAAATGCGCGAGGCGCACGAGCACCCACGGCAGCACGGCGCGCCACCGCCGGTTCTCGGCACGCGCATAGCCGGCCTTCAGCGACGCGTGATAAGCGGTGAGAAACGCCTTCACGAGGTCGAACACGGAGTGCCAAAGCCGCGATTCGACCGATGAGCTCTTCTGGTAGCTCTGCGTGTATTGCCGCGTCAGCCCCGCGAGCACCGGCTCGAGACGCGCATCGATCTTGAGCAACGCTTCCGCCTGCCCCGGCGAAAGCTCGCGCCGGTTGCCCGGAAAACCCGCCACGAGCTCGAGCGCTTCCTTCTGGATCGCGAGCGGATCGGACGGCGAGAGCGACGCGATCCAGCGCGAGGCCTGCGGCGCGCCGCGCAACGGGTCGCTGAACGAACGGACCCAGCTGACAATCCCGTTCACTGACCCGCGACCGTCATGCGATCGACGAGGATCGAGCCGACGTGGCGCGAGCCGCGGCGATCGACGTCGCGGCCGACGGCGACGATGCCGCGGAAGATGTCCTTCAGGTTGCCGGCAATCGTGATCTCCTCGACCGGATAGGCGATCTCGCCGTTCTCGATCCAGAAGCCGGCCGCGCCGCGCGAGAAATCGCCGGTGACCAGGTTGACGCCGTGACCGAGCTGCTCGGTGACGAAAAGGCCCCGGCCCATGCGCTTGAGCAACGCGGGAAGATCATCGCCTCCCGGCTCGATGATCAAGTTATGCGCGCCGCCCGCGTTCGCCGTCGTCGTAAGCCCAAGCTTTCGCGCCGAATAACTCCCGAGGAAGTAGCCGCGCAGCACGCCGTTGCACACGACGTCGCGGGCCGCGGTCGCGACCCCTTCCGCATCGAACGGCGAGCTTGCGCGGGCCCGCGGGAGGTGCGGCTCCTCGCGAATCGATACGGCGTCGGAGAACACAGGCGTGCCGAGCGCATCGAGCAGGAACGACGCTTTGCGGTAGAGACTGCCGCCGGACACGGCGTGCACGAAAGTTCCGATCAGATCGGAAGCCTCCGGCGCCTCGAAGATCACCGGACATTGGAGCGTGCCGAGCTTGCGGCTTCCGAGGCGACGTACGGTCCGCTCGCCGGCCACGCGTCCCACCTCACGCGCAGACATCAATTCGTCGGCGATGCGGGCGGCCGTGTACCAGTAGTCGCGTTGCATGTTCCCGTCGTCGTCCTCGCCGATGACCGACGCATCGATGTGGTGTCGCGATGATCGGTAGCCGCCGATGAAGCCGTTGCTATTCGCGTAGACGAACTCGCCGTCGCCGCGCGCAACCGTCGCGCCTTCGCTGTTGGTGAGACGCGCATCGACGGCAAGCGCCGCGGCCTCGGCCTCGCGACCGAGCTCGACCGCTTCCTCGACGGAAAGCGACCAAGGATGATAGAGATCGAGGTCCGGAGACGTCCGTGCCAGTCGGTCGGCATCGGCAAGGCCCGACGCGGGATCTTCGGCCGTGTAGCGCGCAATTGCCGCCGCCTTTCGCACGGTTGCCGCGATCGCCTCGTCGCCGAAGTCGGCGCTGCTGGCCTGACCGCGGCGCAGCCCGACATAGACGGTGACCGCGACGCTCTTGTCACGGTTGTACGCAATCGTCTCGACTTCGCCTTGCCGTACGGTGACGCTTTGTCCGACCGCCTGCGAGACGTCGGTTTCAGCAGCCGTCGCACCCTCTCGCCGCGCCACATCGAGTACCTGGACGGCAAGCCGATGAAGCTTTGCCGTCGAGATCGGAAACGATCCGTCGTCGCTCCCGGCGTCCCGCCCGCCCGCGCGCTTCACGTTCACGTCGTTGTCGAGCGGAGCAAGCATGGTCGGCGCGCCAATCCTGGTGCACGACGCGCTCGACCGAAATGTCGTGTCGAGCATGAGAAATCGTCGCGTCGGCTATGATAGCAAAGCAACTTCAACGCGAGGCTTGCAGCGCCGCGACGCCTTCGATGCGATCCGTGCACGACCCCGACACGCCGTCGCCGGCGATCCCGTCGAAAACGCGGCGCAAGAAGGACATGCTCGCACTTCAAACGCTCGGCGAGGCGCTGGTCGATCTCGAACCCGCCAGGCTCGCCGCGCTCGAACTTCCCGAGCGGCTTTTCGAAGCGATCAGCCAAGCGCGGACGATCACCAAGCACGAAGCCAAGCGCCGGCAGCTGCAGTACGTAGGCCGGCTGATGCGTGATGTCGATCCCGAACCGATTCGTGCGGCGCTCGAACACGAGGGCGCGTTGTCGCAGAAGGAACGCGCGCGCTTCGCTGCGGCCGAGCGCTGGCGCGAGCGCATGCTCGTCGAAGAAGCCGCGGTGGGCGAGTTCCTCCTGGCTTATCCGCACGCCGACGAGGCGAATCTCCGCGAGCTGATCGCGTCAGCCCGCAGCGAGCGTGCAAGCGGCCGCGCGCCGCATGCGTTTCGCGCGCTGTTTCGTCTGATCGTGTCGTGCTCTGATCAACGATGACGGACGAGACGCTGAAGATCGGGTTGGTGTCGATCTCGGATCGTGCCTCGGCCGGCGTGTACGAGGACAAAGGCATCCCGGCGCTGCGGGACTGGTTCGGCGCCGCGCTCGCCTCTCCGTGGACGATGGAAACGCGGCTGATTCCCGATGAGCGCAGCGTCATCGAGCGAACGCTCGTCGAGGTGTGCGATGTCGTGCAATGCGATCTGGTGTTGACGACCGGCGGCACCGGGCCCGCGCCGCGCGACGTCACGCCCGAAGCGACGCTCGCCATTGCGCACAAGGTGATGCCGGGCTTTGGCGAGCAGATGCGACAGATCTCGCTCCGCTTTGTTCCGACAGCGATCCTGTCGCGTCAGGTTGGCGTGATTCGCGGAAGATCGCTGATCCTGAACCTGCCCGGTCAGCCCAAGGCCATCCGCGAGACGCTCGAGGGCGCGCGCGACGCGAGCGGCGCGCTCGTCGTGCCGGGAATCTTCGCCGCGGTCCCGTATTGCATCGACCTGATCGGCGGCCCCTACATCGAAACGCACGAGACCGTGGTCAAGGCGTTTCGTCCCAAGAGCGCTCAGAAAAGCGCACCGGGTGGCTGACGGCGGACGCGCAGCCGGCGTTGCGTTCGTCATCGCGTCGGCGCTGGCCTTCGGCACGATGGCCGTGCTCGCGCGACGTGTGTACGCGGACGGCGTCGATACGACGACGCTGCTCGCGTTGCGATTCGGCATCGCGTTTGCCTGTCTCGCGCCCGTGGCGGGTGTTATGCGCGCCACCCTTCCGCGCGGTCGCGACCTCGCCGTCGCGGCGGCGCTCGGTGCGATCGGCTACGGCGGTCAGGCTATGACCTTCTTCACGGCGTTGATGCTCGCGCCCGCCGGCGTCGTCGCGTTGCTGCTCTATCTGCATCCCGCACTCGTCGCCGTTCTCGCCGCGCTGCTGTTGCACGAGCGCATGGATGCGCGCAAGCTCGTCGCGTGCGGTGTGGCGCTCGGCGGCATGGTGCTCACGGTTGCGCCGGCCGCGACGGGTGCGCTCGGCGATGTCTATCCGAAGCTTCCGCTCGGCATCGCGCTCGGGATCGCGGCCGCCGCAATCTATTCGGTCTACATCATCGTCGGCACGCGGCTCGGCAGCCGCGTCGAGCCGCTTGCGCTTGCGACAGTGGTGATAGGCAGTGCGGCGCTGGTTTTCGCCGTCGCCGCGCTCGCTCGCGGGCCGGTGCTGCCGAGGACGCTTGCCGGTTGGGCCGCAATCACCGGCATCGCACTCGTGTGCACCGTCGGCGCGATCACACTTTATTTCGCCGGACTGTCGCGCGTCGGCGCGACGCGGGCCGCGACCTTGTCGACGATCGAGCCGCTGTTTACCGTTATGCTGGCCGCCGTCGTGCTCGACGAACGGATCGCGGCCATCCAGGTCGCCGGAGGCGCATTCATTCTCGGCGCCGTCCTGATGCTTGCACGTCGATCGGAACAGGCTCGTTCATGACGCCGTTTCCCAACCAGCCGCCGCCTTACGAAGGGCGCAATCTGTATCGCGACGACCGCGTGTTGCGCGAAGCGGTCGAGCGCGAAGGCGCGCAATGGGCGGTCGACCGGTTGACGGGCTGGGGCGAGGACCTCGGCCGCGCGGAGACGTATCGGCTGGCCGATGCCGCGAATCGTCACCCGCCAACGCTGCGCTCGCTCGATCGGCGCGGCGAGCGGATCGACGCGATCGACTTCCATCCGGCGTGGCACGAGTTGATGCGCATGGCGTGCACCGTCGGCGAGCACTCGTCGCCGTGGTGCGGTGCCCGCAACGGCGCACAGACGGCTCGTGCGGCGATGTATCTGTTGCACGCACAGGTCGAGAACGGCACGCAATGTCCGTTGACCATGACCTACGCCGGCATTCCTGCGTTACGCGCGCACGCCCCCGACGCGCTGGCGCAGCGCTGGCTGCCGAAGCTTCTCGCGGTCGATTACGATCCACGAGAAATGGTGATCGACGACAAGCGAGCAGCGTTGATCGGCATGGGCATGACCGAGCGACAGGGCGGATCGGACGTGCGCGCGACGCGCACGCAGGCGGTGCGCCAGTCCGGAGCGAGCTTCCGCATCACCGGCCACAAATGGTTCTTCTCGGCGCCGCAATGCGACGCGCACCTGGTCCTCGCGCGCGACGACGGCGGCATCGGCTGCTTCCTCGTGCCGCGCATTCTCGATGACGGGACGCGCAACGCGATCGGCCTCGTGCGACTGAAGGACAAGCTCGGCAATCGAAGCAACGCGTCCGCCGAGGTCAAGTTCGACAATGCCGTCGCGTTTGCGATCGGCGAAGCGGGACGCGGCATCCCCACGATCCTCGAGATGATCCGGCACACGCGGCTCGACTGCGCGATCGGCTCGGCCGGCATGATGCGCGCGACGCTCGCGTGGGCGATGCATCATGCGGCGCATCGCGTGGTCGCAGGCAAGCTTCTGATCGAACAACCGTTGATGCAGAACGTGCTGGCGGACCTCGCGCTCGAGAGCGAAGCCGCGACGACGCTGGTCATGCGGCTCGCGCGTACGTTCGAGTCCAATGCCACCGACGCCGAACGAGCGTCGTCGCGCGTCGTCAGCGCCGCCGCGAAGTACTGGATCTGCAAGCGCGGGCCGGCCTTCGCCGCCGAGGCGCTCGAAGCACTGGGAGGCAATGGCTACATCGAGGACAGCCCGCTTGCACGCTTCTATCGCGAAATGCCGGTCAATTCGATCTGGGAAGGGTCGGGCAGCGTGATCGCGCTCGACGTGCTGCGCGCGATGGGCCGCGAGGACGTGCGCGAAGCGTTGTTCGCCGAGCTCGACGCCGCAAGGCGCGGCGACGCTCGTTACGATGCGTGCGTGCAGGCGCTGCATCGCGATGTCCACACCGCGGACACACACGACGCGCGACGTATCGCGCAGTCGATCGCCGTGGCGACGCAGGCATCTTTGCTGATCCGCCATGCGCCGGCGGCCGTCGCGGACGCCTTCTGCGCGTCGCGACTAGGTGATCCGGGCAGCGGCGCGCACTACGGCGCGCTTCCGCGCGGCATCGACGGCCGCGCGCTCGTCGAGCGCGCGCTGCCGCCTTAACGGATGAACGACCTTACTTGATGTCGAGAATCTTCTTCGCCTTCTCGAGCTCGGCAAGCGCCTCGCCATGCTTCCCGGCCTTGTGGTGCGCCTCGCCATCCGACCGGGCCTTCTTGACGTCGGCCATCTGCGTCGCCGAAAGCTTTGGATTCTTCGCCATCGCTTCGTCGATCTTCTTCATTTCCTGCGGGCAATGACCGGCAAACGCCGTTCCGGCAACGAGCATCGCGGCGGCGAACAGAGCTGTCTTGCGCATCGTCTTCCCTTCTAGAGCGCCGGAACGCCGGCGGCATCGCATTTGACGCCAAACCGCGAGTCCTACGCAAGTCCCCCGAGCTTCGAGCGCCCCGCCAGGTCCTGCCGATAGAACCGCGCAAGGAGCGCGTAGACCGCGGGATACTCGCCGAGAAGCAACGTCGGCTCTGCAAAGAAGACTTCGGAGAGGACGGCAAAGAACTCGCCGGCATCTTCCGCCGCGTACGGATCGATCGGCGTCTCCTCACCGTCATCGACACGCGCGACGAAATCCGTGTACGCCGCGTCGAGGGTCGCGCGCCACATCGCGGTCGGTAGATCCTCGGGCAGCGGCGGGCAACCGTTGGCGGTGCCATCGCGAAGATCGAGCTTGTGGGCGAATTCATGGATCACGAGATTCATGCCGGTCGCGTGCCAGTCGCGTGCCGCCTCGACATCGGGCCATGACAGCACGACCGGCCCTTTGTCCATTGCTTCCCCGGCAAGCGGCGCGTCGTTGCGATGAACGACGCCGGCTTCGTCCTCCCACTCGCTGCCCGTGACGAATTCGCCGGGATAGACGATCACGTTCTCGAAGCCGTCGTACCACGAGAGATCGAGGTTCAGGATCGGAACGCACGCCTGCACGGCGATGATGACGCGCTGCGATGGCGTCACCTCATGTCCCTGCGCGCCGAGGATTCCCTTGGCGTCGAGGAACAACACCGTGAGCTCGCGCAGCCTTGCAATCTCCGCGTCGTCGTAGCGCGCAAGCAACGGCAACGCCGCGCGGGCTTCGCTCCACAGCTCGTCGGGAATGGCGGACGTCGCCAGCACCCGCTTGCGGCGCCAGCTGCGCAACGCGTGGAACACGCTACTTCTCTTCCAGGTCGCGCGGCTCGTCGGGCGCGAGGTCGATGGGCAGTTGCGCGGCGGCGAATCGCATGGCTTGCGCATCCGGCAGCGACTCGACGTCGCGCAGACGCCGAACGATCGTCGTCGTCTTGCCGCGCGCCTCGTCCAGCGTGTTGCTGGCCTCCTGCAGCTTCTTCTGCGCGCGAATCAACATGTCGCCGAACTTGCCGAACTCGCTGCGCACGGCGCCGAGCAGGCGCCACACTTCGGCCGAGCGCTGCTCGATCGCGAGCCGCTGGAAGCCAAGCTGCACGATCGAAAGGAACGCGACAAAGTTGGAGGGGCCGGCGAGCGTGACGCGAAACTCGCGCTGCAGCTCGTCGGCGAGACCCGGTCGCGACATCATCTCGGCATACAGGCTTTCGATCGGCAGGAACAGGAACGCGAAGTCGCTCGTGTGCGGCGGGCACACGTAGCTGTCACGAATCTTCTTCGCCTGCACCTTGATGAGCTGCACCAACGCGCGCCGCGAGGTTTCTGCGCCCTCCCCGTCGGCGCGATCGAGCGCAAGCTGCAGCCGCTCCCACTCGTCGATCGGAAACTTCGAGTCGACCGGGATCCAGCACGGCGCTTCGTCGGCGGACTGCGGCATGCGGATCGCGAATTCGACGCGGCGATCGCTGCCGGGAACGGTCTCGACGTTGATGCCGAACTGCGGCGGCGCGAGGCAATCGGCCAGGAGCCGGCCAAGCTGCATCTCGCCCCATGTCCCGCGGCTCTTGACGTTGGTCAGCACGCGCTTCAGATCACCGACGCCCGCGGCGAGCTTCTGCATGTCGCCCAGCCCCTGATGCACGCGCTCGAGCCGTTCGGACACGAGCCGAAACGACTCGCCGAGCCGCGACTCGAGCGTCTCCTTGAGCTTCTCGTCGACGGTCTCGCGCATGCGCTCGAGCTTCTCCGCATTCTCGTTGCGCATCAGGTCGAACCGGTGCTCGAGCGTCGAGCGCAACGCTTCGAACCGAGTCTCGTTCGTCTCGCGGAACTGATCGAGCCGCTCGGTGAAGCGGCCCAGGCGCGCGTCGACATCGCGGAGCTGCAGCTGCGTCGTGCCGGTGAACTGATTCAGCCGCTCGCCGACCTCGGTGCGCAACGCCTGCGCGTCGTCCACTGCATCGCGGCGCGCACCCGAGAGCTCCAGCTTCAGGTCGCGCTCGAACTCACGGCCCTGCAGGCGGAGGTTCGCAAGCTCGCCAACCAGCAGCCGATGGTCGATCGCGATCGCGCGCAACTTGAAAAGCGCGATCGCGAGCAACGCGACGACCGCCAACGGCAACACGACGGACAACAGCAGAATCGTTTCGGGCATCGCGGGATGGTAACGCCGAAGGCCCCCCGATGATCACCGTTCACGGGCTCACCCGGTGAGCCCGCCCCGATCAGGCGCCGGTCAAAGCGAGCGTGGCGTAGGTCGCGAGCCAGTGGGCTCCCGCGTAGTCGCCGCTTTCGACGCCCTCGAGCCCCGCGGCGAGATGGGCTTGCGCCGACTCGTCGAGTCGCGCGCGGAAGTCACTGGATGGTAGTGCCGACGCGATCGAACGCAATGACCATGCACGCGAGAGATTCAGCCCGTCAAGATGCACGATCAGCCCGTCGCTGCGGTCGCTGACCGCCGCGGGTGTGAACAGCGTTGCGGGCGCGCCGCGATCGAGCGCCGGCAGGAAGCGCGTCATCCACTGCGCAAACGCATCACCTGGCAACACGCGCCGCATCAGGTCGGCTTCGACGAGCGCCGGCGAGAAGAAATCCGACCCCGACGGCTCCCACGCCGCGGGATAGTCGCGATCGCTTCCATACCAGGCGCGTGCCTTGGTTTCGCACGCGGATGCGAGTTCCGGCACGCCGGCCGAGCGCGCGTAGTCGAGCGCGAACGCGAGCCCGAACGCGCTGTTCGCATGCAATCCCGTGCGCAGCGGGTAACTTGCGAGCGGCAGCCACGAAAGATAGCGATCGACGAACGCGGACGCCAGCGGCGCAAGGCAACGCGTCCACCGCGTGAACTCGGGCGCGTCGCCTCGCCCGAGCTCTTCGGCAAGCTTCAAGAGCCACGCCCAGCCGTAAGTGCGCTCGAACGTCTGCGCTTCGCCGCGCTCCAGATACGCGACTTCCGCGGCTACCGCTTCGGGCACGAAATGAGCGTCGAAGCAACGCGCGATCGCATCCCGTTCGGGAATAGCCGGCGCCACGCGAGCGATCCGCGCCAGCAGCCAGTGCATGTGCACGCACGAGTGCCAATCAAAGCTTCCGTAGAACACCGGATGCAGCGCTCGGGGCGACTGCACGTCGCCGGGACCGCTCATCACGTGATCGAGCTTGTTCGGAAACTCGCGCTCGACGTTGTCGAGCGCCCGCCGCGCGAACTGCGACGCGATCGCTTCGGTCAGGCGCACTCTTCGACAGCGCGCTGCGCGCGCTTGCGTTCATGCTCCTTCAGGAAACGCTTGCGCAAGCGAATCGAACGCGGCGTCACCTCGACGAGCTCGTCGTCGGCGATGAACTCGACGGCATACTCGAGCGTGAGCCGGATCGGCGGCGTCAGCAGGATCGCGTCATCCTTGCCCGAGGCGCGCACGTTGGTCAGCTTCTTCGTGCGGATCGGGTTGACGACGAGATCGTTGTCGCGGCTGTTGATGCCGATGATCATGCCCTCGTACACCGCGTCGTTGGGCGACACGAACATGCGCCCACGCTCCTCGAGCTTCCACAGCGCGTACGCGACTGCGTTGCCGTCGTCCTGCGAAACGAGGACGCCGTTGCGCCGCTCGGCGATCTCCCCCTGCGAGCGCGCGTAGCCGTCGAACGCATGGCTCGCGAGGCCCGTGCCGCGCGTCAGGTTCATGAACTCGCCCTGGAAGCCGATCAGTCCGCGCGCCGGAATGCGGTACTCGAGGCGCGTGCGTCCGCGCGCATCCGATTCCATATGGCGAAGCTCGCCTCTGCGATCGCCGAGCGCGCTCATCACGCCGCCCTGATGCGCGTCTTCCACGTCGACCGTGAGCACTTCATATGGCTCGTGCACGACACCATCAATCGGTCTCGTGACAACGCGCGGCCGCGACACCGCGAGCTCGAAGCCCTCGCGGCGCATGTTCTCGATCAGGATCGTCAGGTGCAGCTCGCCGCGCCCCGACACGAGAAACACATCGGTGTCCCCGGTCTCCTCGACGCGCAGCGCCATGTTGGTCAGGAGCTCGCGCTCGAGACGCTCGCGGAGATTGCGCGACGTGACGTATTTGCCGTCGCGACCGGCAAGCGGCGAGGTGTTGACCTGGAAGTACATCGACAGCGTCGGCTCGTCGACAGCGATCGGGGGCAGCGCTTCGGGCGCGTCGACGGCCGCGAGCGTCGTTCCGATCGTCAATTCATCGACGCCGGTCACGAGCACGATGTCGCCCGCCTCCGCCGATACGATCGGCACGCGCGTCAAGCCTTCGAACGTCAGAAGCTGCGTCACTCGCGCGGTTGCCGGATTCGATTCATCCCTTGGACCATGCAGCACCGCAACGGTTTGCCCAGCCGACAATCGACCGCGGCGAATGCGTCCGATGCCCAGGCGACCGACATAGCTCGAGTAGTCGATCGCGCTCACCTGGAATTGAAGAGCCGCTTCGGCATCATCGGCCGGCGGCGGCGCATGCGCGAGAATCGTCTCGAACAACGGCCGCATCGTCGCATCGTCCGGCATCTGCGCCGCCTTCGCGACCGCCACGTCGAGCGTCGCCCAGCCCTGCAGCGCGGACGCATAGACCACCGGGAAATCGAGCTGCGCGTCGTTCGCACCGAGCCGGTCGAAGAGCTCGAACGTCTGGTTGACGACCCATTCGGACCGCGCGCCCGGACGGTCGACCTTGTTGACGACGACGATCGGCCGCAAACCGCGGGCGAGCGCCTTTTGCGTGACGAACCGCGTCTGCGGCATCGGGCCTTCGACGGCGTCAACCAGCAACAGCACGCTGTCCACCATGCCGAGCACGCGCTCGACCTCGCCGCCGAAATCAGCGTGACCCGGCGTGTCGACGATGTTGATGCGCGTCTGCGCGCCACTCGCGTCGCGATAGCGGATCGCGCAATTCTTCGCGAAGATCGTGATGCCGCGTTCGCGCTCGAGGTCGTTCGTATCCATCATCCGCTCGCCGACCTCCTGATGGGCGGCAAACGTGCCGGCCTGCACGAGCAGCTTGTCGACCAGCGTCGTCTTGCCGTGGTCGACGTGGGCAATGATGGCGATGTTGCGGAGATCGGAGCGCATGGGAAGTCGGCGTACTGCCCAGCACCAACGGCCGGACAAAAGCCTTCGATTCTAACAAACGGTGTTGTACGTTTGGAGAATGACGACCGTTGGCGGAACGAACCCGCCGGCCGGTCGTCAAACTGCTGTATAATCAGCGGGTTTTGTTTCCGGTCGCATCCCTTCAAGCACAGTCACGCGCTGCCTGGACCGGAACTCGCGCCATGCGAGTGGGCCGCTTCAGGAGAAGTAATGGATAGTCCGAGCTTTGCGGAGCTCGGCCTCGCCCCGG
>DATLNR010000101.1:0-6900 GCA_035536655.1 Casimicrobiaceae bacterium | reverse complement strand
GGCCTCGTCGAGCAGCGCAGCGTGAAGCGTGACGGCTTGACGGTGCGCTTCAACGTGACCGACACCGCCAAGACGATTCCGGTGGTCTACACCGGCATCCTTCCCGACCTGTTTCGAGAGGGCAAGGGCGTCGTCGCCCAGGGTCGGCTTGGCGCCGACGGAATCTTCACCGCAAGCGAAGTGCTCGCGAAGCACGACGAGAACTACATGCCGCCCGAGGCTGCGGCCGCCATCGGCAAAGCACACATCGATGCCGCCGAGAAGCGCGCGGCGCAGACGCTGGCTCGATAGGCGCGCGATGGTTCCCGAGCTCGGTTCGTTCGCATTGATCCTCGCGCTTCTGCTCACGGCGCTGCAGGGAACGCTGCCACTCGCCGGCGCGCAGAGTCGCAACCGCATCCTGATCGGATTGGCGCGACCGCTTGCGCAGGCGCAGTTCGTCTTCGTCGCGTTTGCGTTCGTCTGTCTCGCCTGGTCGTTCCTGCAGCACGACTTCTCGGTCGTCAACGTCGCGACGAACTCGAACACGCGACTGCCGACGGCTTATCGTCTCGCCGCGACGTGGGGATCGCATGAAGGCTCGATGCTCTTGTGGGTGCTGATGCTCGCTGGATGGGGACTCGCTGTCTCGATCGCAAGCCGGCATCTGCCGGACGATTTCGTCGCGCGCGTGCTCGGCGTCATGGGCTTCGTTGCGTTCGGCTTCCTGCTGTTCATGCTGACGACGTCGAATCCGTTCGACCGTGCGTTCCCGGTGCCGCCGGAAGGTCGTGACCTGAATCCGTTGCTGCAGGATCCAGGGATGGTGATTCATCCGCCGCTGCTCTACATGGGCTATGTCGGCTTCTCCGTCGCCTTTGCGTTCGCGATCGCTGCGCTGATCGGCGGTCGGCTCGACGCGACCTGGGCGCGATGGTCGCGTCCGTGGACGACGCTTGCGTGGATGTTTCTCACGCTCGGCATCGGCGTCGGCAGCTGGTGGGCCTACTACGAGCTTGGATGGGGCGGCTGGTGGTTCTGGGATCCGGTCGAGAACGCGTCGTTCATGCCGTGGCTTGTCGGCACGGCGCTGATCCATTCGCTCGCGGCCACCGAGAAGCGCGGCGCGTTCAAGGCATGGACGGTGCTGCTCGCGATCGCCGCGTTCTCGCTCTCGCTTTTGGGAACGTTCCTCGTGCGTTCCGGCGTCCTCACGTCGGTCCACGCGTTCGCGACCGATCCGAAGCGCGGCGTGTTCATCCTGCTGCTCCTCGCGCTTGTCATCGGTGGATCGCTGGTCCTCTACGCGATGCGAGCGCCGCGCGTCGGCTTGGGCGGCCGCTTCGAGCTGGTTTCGCGCGAGTCGTTGCTGCTCGCGAACAACGTGCTGCTGACCGTCGCATGCGCAACGGTGCTGTTGGGCACGCTCTATCCGTTGTTCCTCGACGCGCTCTCGCTCGGCAAGATCTCGGTCGGCCCGCCGTACTTCGATACCGTGTTCGTGCCGGTGATGGCGCCGCTCGTTTTCCTGATGGGCGTCGGCCCGCTCGCCCGATGGAAGCAGGCGGAGATTCCCGCGCTCGCGATGCAGCTCAAATGGGCATTCGCCTCGGCCGTCGTTCTGGCGCTGATGCTGCCGCTGCTTGGCGGCAAGTGGTCGTTCGGTGTTGCGTTCGGCCTGTTGCTCGCGTTGTGGATCGCCGCCACGACCGTCGTCAATCTGCGCGAGCGCGTTCGCCATGCGCACGGCGGGACGCTGCAGCGATTGTCGCGCCAGCCTCGCGGCTACTTCGGCATGCTGCTCGCGCACCTTGGCGTGGCAGTGTTCATCACCGGTGTGACGCTCGTCAAAGGTTACGAGGCCGAGCGCGATGTGCGCATGGCCCCAGGCGACAGCGTCGCGGTTGGCGGCTATGCATTCCGCTTCGGCGGCACGACCGAGCATGAGGGCCCGAACTATCGCGCGGCACGCGCGACCTTCGACGTTTCCCGCAACGGCATGGTCGTCGACACGCTGCATCCCGAAAAGCGCGTCTATCAAGCGCAGAGCATGCCGATGACCGAAGCGGCGATCGCGAGCGGCGTGACCGGCGATCTCTACGTTTCGCTCGGCGAGCCGGTCGACGGCGACGCGTGGACAGTGCGCGTCTATCACAAGCCGTTCGTCACATGGATCTGGGGCGGCTGCGTGCTGATGGCGCTCGGCGGTTTGCTGGCGTTGTCCGATCGCCGTTATCGCACGGCGCTGCGCCGGGAACGCGTGGTGGGCGACGCTGCGCCGGCAGCTTAGGATGAACGGCCCCCGCGCTCGCTTCGCTCGCAGCCCCCGAAGGGGGCGCAGTCAGTGGATTGGGACGGCCCGCCGCGACCGACGATGAAGACCCGACTCATCGTTCCGCTGGCAATCTTCGTCGTCCTGCTCGCGTTCCTGTTCGTCGGACTGTCCCGCAATCCGCGCGAGGTACCGTCGCCGCTTGTCGGAAAGCCCGCGCCGGCGTTCAAGCTCGTGCAGTTGCACGAACCGCAACGCACGCTATCGACGACCGACTTGAAGGGCCAGGTGTGGCTCCTGAACGTCTGGGCGTCATGGTGTGTCTCGTGCCGCATCGAGCATCCGCTGCTGGTCGAGCTGGCCAAGTCGAAACGCATGCCGATCATCGGGCTCAATTACAAGGACAAGCGCGACGAAGGCATCGCGTGGCTCAAGGAGCGCGGCGATCCTTACGACGTGTCGATCGTCGATGCCGATGGCCGCGTCGGCATCGACTGGGGCGTCTACGGCGTCCCCGAGACGTTCGTCATCGACAAGGCGGGCGTCATCCGCTACAAGCACATCGGGCCGGTCGACGCGGCTGCGATCGAGAAGAAAATCGTTCCGCTGGTTCGCGAGCTGCAACGTTCTTCGTGATTGATGTTGCGCCCCCACGCTTGCGGCCTCGTCTTCCATTTTCGGCGCCGCTGCGCTGGTCCCCGCCGGGGCGCAACGAGCGCCTTGGGACGGCCCTGCGGCGCTCATGTTGCCGTCTGGCACTCGTTGTGACGGTGCTTATAGTGACGACGGCGTGGGGAGCCACGGCCACGCCCACCGAGGCGGATCGCGAAACGCACGCGCGCGCCGTCCGGCTCGCCGAGGAACTGCGCTGCCTCGTCTGCCAGAATCAGACGATCGCCGATTCGAACGCCGATCTCGCGGTCGACCTGCGGCGACAAGTGCGCGAGCAGATCGCGGCGGGACGCACCGACGCGCAGATCATCGAGTTCATGACGACGCGCTATGGCGACTTCGTTCTCTATCGTCCGCCGCTCAACGCCACGACGCTGCTGCTGTGGATCGGACCGGCGCTCTTGCTCGCGATCGGCGCATTCGTCGCATTCCGCTTCGTGCGCGAGCGCCGTAGGCTGCCGCAGCCGGCGCTGACTGCAGACGAGGAACAGCGGGCAAAGGCGCTGCTCGAGGATCGCGCCGACGACCGATGATCCCATTCGTCATCATCGCGGCGCTGATGCTCGTCATCGCTTGCGCGTGGGTGCTGCTGCCGTTGCTTTCGCGAAGCGCCGACGAAGCAGTCGAGCGCGAGGCCGCGAACCTCGACGTGCTGCGCGACCAGCGCCGCGAGATCGAGTCCGATCTGGCAAGTGGCCTGCTCTCGCCGCAGCAATACGAGGCGGCGCGCGCCGATCTCGAGCGTCGTGTTCTGGACGAAGCGGGCGATGAAGCGCCAAGCGAGGAGCACCGCGCACGACCGGGAACGGGGACGATTGCACTCATCGCTGCTGGCCTGCCGATCGCCGCCATCGCCCTTTACGCCTTGCTCGGAACGCCGGTCGCGCTGTTGCCCGTCACGGCGCAGACGGAACCGAATGCGCAATCGGCCGTGTCACCCGCCGAAATCGACACGATGATCGGGCGCGTGAAGGAGCGGCTCGCGCAAAAACCCGACGATCTCGAAGGCTGGCTCGTCCTGGCACGCACGCTCTACTCGCTCGGTCGCATGCGGGAGTCGGTCGAGGCCTACGAGCGAGCGGCGGCGATCGCACCTGACAATGCCGACATCCTGGCCGATTACGCGGATGCGGTCGGCATCACGCAGGGACGCTCGCTCGACGGCCTGCCGGAGCAGCTGATCGAGCGGGCGTTACGCGCGAATCCGGACCAATGGAAGGCGAACGCGCTCGCCGGCACGATCGCGTTCAAGCGTGGCGATGCCGCAAAGGCGATCGTGCACTGGGAAAGCGTGCAGCGGGCGGTTCCTCCCGACTCGCCCGTCGCGAAAACCATCGCCGCCACGCTTGCGGAAGCACGTTCCCGCGCGGGTCTTGCGACAGCCAGCAAGCCGGAACCGCCACCACGGTCGAATGCAACGACGGTCGCCGGCACGGTTACGCTCGATCCCGCGCTCGCCGCTTCCGTGACGCCGGACGACACGGTGTTCGTCTTCGCGCGACCGGCGGATGGCTCGCGCATGCCGCTCGCGCTCTTGCGCGTGAAGGCGAAGGACCTGCCGCTCGCGTTCAAGCTCGACGACTCGCTTGCGATGCTGCCGAATCGCAAGCTCTCGGACCATGGCGAAGTCGTCGTCGGCGCGCGCGTCTCGAAGTCCGGCAAAGCGATGCCGCAGCCCGGCGATCTCGAAGGCGCGACCCCGACGGTGCGGCTCGGCACGACGAACGTTGCGCTCACCATCGATCGCAAGATTCGCTGACGGTCAAGACCGCTCGTGCACGCGACGCAGGATCGCTACGATGCGATCGTCATTGGCGGGGGGCTCTCGGGTCTTGTGACCGCCTACCGGCTCGAAGCGCTGGCGTTGCGCGTCATCGTGCTCGAGGCCGAGGCGCAGGCCGGCGGCGTGATCGCAACGCGTGAGTCGACCGGGTATCGCTACGAAACCGGCCCGAACAGCGCGCTCGACAGCACGCCGGACATCGCATCGCTGATCGAAGAGCTCGGCATCGCAGGCCAGCGCGTCGAAACGAATCCGGCGGCCCGCGCCCGCTATATCGTGCATCGAGGGCGACTGGTCGCCTTGCCGATGTCGCCGTTCGCGCTCGTCGCGTCACCGGCATTCTCATGGCGCGCGAAGCTTCGACTGCTTCGCGAGCCGTTCATCGCACGCAGTGGCGTCGCGGACGAATCGGTGGCGGCTTTCGTCCGTCGAAGGCTCGGGGCCGAAGTGCTCGAGCGCGCGATCGATCCGTTCGTTTCAGGGATCTTCGCAGGCGACCCCGAGCGGCTATCGGTAGCCGCTGCGTTTCCGAAGCTTGCGGCGCTCGAGCGCGAGCATGGCAGCCTGCTCGTCGGCCGGTTCGGGCAGTCGCGAGCACGCGACACCGCAACGCCCGCTCGACGGGCGGCCAGCTTCAGCTTTGCGCGGGGCATGCAAACGCTGACCGACGCGCTTCACGCCAGGCTCTCGTGCGTGCATACGCGAGCGTCCGCCAACGCGATCGAACGGTCATCGTTTGGCGATCTGCACGTCACCGCCGCGACGCCGACAGGCCCGCTGTCGATGTCGGCACGATGCGTCGTCATCGCCGCGCCAACCGACGTTGCCGCCGCACTCGTCGAGCCACATCACGCCGATGCTGCCAAGGCGCTTCGCGAGATCGTCTACGCGCCGGTTTCGATCGTCGCCAGCGGCCATCGGCGCAGCGACGTCGCGCATCCGCTGGACGGATTCGGCGTGCTCGTGCCCGCGAGCGAGCGCATGGCGATCCTCGGCACACTGTTTTCCAGCAGTCTCTTTCCCGATCGAGCGCCCGAGCGTCACGTGCTGCTGACGACGTTCGTCGGCGGGCGCCGGCATCCCGCGCTCGCGGCGCTTGCCGACGACGCGGTGCAGACCCGAGCGCAGCATGCGCTCGAGAATCTGCTCGGCGCAACGCACGCTCGCTGGAGCACCGTCGTGCGCTGGCCCCGCGCGATTCCGCAATACGAGCTCGGTCACGAGCAACGGATCGCGCGCATCGTCGAAGCGTGCAATGCCGTACCGGGACTTTACTTCTGTGCGAACTGGATCGGCGGTGTTTCGATCGGGGACCGCGTCGCGGCCGGCCGCCGCACAGCAAACGACGTGATGCAGCAACTGCGTTCGCCGTAGCGGCGCTCGAGCGTGCGCGCTATGCCTGTGCGAGACCCTGTCCGCACTTCCAGCAGAACTCGAACGTGACCGGCGACATTTCGCTGCACGATGCACACTCGAGATCGCCGCCGGCCCGGGCCTCGGCATCGATGCGGTCGAGCAGCACCTGCGCACGCTCGCGATCGATCTCGCGCTCGAGCCACACCTGCGGCTGCGCCACGTCCGGCGGCACGTCGCCGACGATGCTCTGCGCATGCTGATTGAACACGTGCGCGCGGATGCCGGCCTGGTTCAGTCGATCGGCGATAAGGAATGCGTCGTAGCGCGCGCGGGCGATGTAGAAGCGAACCACGATCGTTAGTTCGTTGCGAAGTGTCAAAAACTGCAGAGAGTCCGGGGTGTCGCTTCTATGTTTCGTGCCGTTCCGGCGGGACTCAGTTGGCAAATGAGAGGGCCGCCCCGAGCCGCACCGCGTAACTTCCTCCCGATGCAAAAAGTGCGGCGCCGATGCTGCGTCGTCCACCGAACCCACGGACGCCTTTTGCATCGGTTGCTACCCGTAGCGACCGCCACGTTGCTGCCAGCGCCACGCGTCCTCGCAGATCACTTCGAGCGAGCGGCTCGCGCGCCACCCGAGCGAGGTTTCGGCACGCGATGGATCGGCGTAGACGCACGCGATGTCCCCGTCACGCCGGTCGACGAACTGCCGCGTGAGCCGTCGCCCGCACGCCTTCTCGAACGCGTCGACGACCTCGAGCACCGAGAACCCGCGCCCGATGCCGAGATTCATCGTGGCGACGCCGGCGTTGCGCTCGAGGTACTTGAGCGCGGCGACATG